>JAEWHY010000260.1 GCA_023387555.1 Pseudomonadota bacterium | reverse complement strand
GCCGCATGCTGCCTATGCGCCGCCGCCGTCCTATGCGCCGCCATCGGAGCCGCCCGCGCCGGTTTCGATGGACGATGCGGTCGCGCAGATCGCCGCCCGGATGCGCTCGCTCGACACCGATCCCGCCGAGGCGAAGCCGCACGCGCCGTCCTCGCCGTCGCATTACGGGCACGGGCCGGATTCCTATGCGGCGCCTCATGCCCGCGCGCCGCAGGCTTATGCTCCGCCGCTCACGCCAGCCTATGCGCCGGAACCGGCCTATTACCGCGAGCCGCGGCAGCCCGCCCCGGCCCTCGACCTGTCCGGCCTGGAAGGCCAGATCCGCAATCTGACGGAGCAGATCGAGACGCTGCGCCAGCCAATGCCGGACTTTTCCGGCGCGCTGCAGGACTTGCGGGCCGATCTCGCCGACATCTCGAACCGGCTGCTGGAGGCGATGCCGCGCCGCGCCATCGACGCGCTGGAGGCAGAGATCCGCCGGCTCGCCGAGCGTATCGACATCAGCCGCGCCGCCGGGGTCGATCCCGATGCGATCGCGGCCATGGAGCGCTCGCTGAACGACGTGCGCGAGGCGATCCGCAGCCTCCAGCCGGCAGAGAGCCTCGCCGGTTTCGAGCAGGCGGTCCGCAACCTGACGGAGCGGATCGACCATTCGGCCGGCGCCTATCAGGATCCGGCCTCGCTGCAGCAGCTCGAGAGTTCCATCGTGGCGCTGCGCGGCATTGTCTCCAATGTCGCCTCGAACGACATGCTCGCCGGATTGTCGGAAGAAATCAGAGGGTTGTCCGAGCGGGTCGATCGGGTTGCGGCGTCGTCGCGCGGCATCGATCCCGACCTGCTTCAGTCGATCGAGCAGCGGATCGCGAACCTTCCGGTGCTCGGCGCGATCGAGCGCGGCTTCGCCGATCTGATGGCGCGGTTCGACCAGTTCCAGATCCCCGTGCCGCAGCCGGTCATCGATCCCACCCCGGCGGTCGATCACCTGAAGCGCGACCTCGTCCGCACCCAGGACTCGCTCGAGGCGGTGCATTCGACGCTCGGTCATCTGGTCGACCGCCTGGCGATGATCGAGAGCGGCATCCGCGAAGCCCGCTTTGCGGCCGAAGCGCCGGTGCCAATGCCGAACGCGATGCCGAATGCGATGCCCTGGACCAGGCCGATGCCGGGCGAACTGCCTCTGGCCATGTCGAGCCATCCGCTGCGGCGTCAGGAGCCGTCCGCGGAATTGCCGTTGCAGCCGGCCGAAGCGCCGCACATCGCGCCTGCCTTGGCGCCGGCCATGTCGCCCCCCATGTCGCCGCCCCCGGCGCCGCGTCCTGCTGGCGCACGACCGGCCAATCCGGAGACGCCGGCGGCTGACAAGCGCGCCGCCGTCATGGAGGCGCTGCGGGCCAAGTCCGAAGCCGCGCCGCCGCTCGCGCCCGAGCCACGTCCCGCCGCGCCGGCGATGCGCGAACGCAATCCGATCGATCCGAACCTGCCGCCGGACTACCCGCTGGAGCCCGGCTCCGGAACGCCGCGGGCACGGCCTGCGGCCTCGGCCGCAGAACGGATCGCTGCCTCGGAGGCCGCGCTCGGCGGCGCCAATCCGGGCGGGGCGAACCACCCCGGCCAGACCAATTTCATCGCGGCCGCGCGGCGCGCGGCGCAGGCCGCTGCGGCCGCGGCCCCCGAGGCGCCCGCCACGGACGAGAGCGGCGATCAGCCGAAATCCATCAGCCGCAAGATGCGCTCGCTGTTCGTCGGCGCCAGCGCCGTCATTCTGCTCGCGGTCGGCGCACGGGTGGCGCTGGATATGCTCGATACCGGCCATACGCCGGTGACGGAGATCACGGCCCCGGCGCCATCGGAACTCAGCGAGGAGCCCGCCGCCCCGGCGATCGCAGCGCCTTCGGTGCTTCCGACCAGGCCCGATGTGTTCGCAAGTCCGCCGTCCGGCGTGATCGAGCGGCCGCGCAACACCGCGCCGCTCTCCACCGGATCCGTCGATCCCGCCTCGACCGGGTCGATCGGCGAGGCCAATACGCGGAGCATCGCGGAAAAGAGCCCGGCGCCGAGCCTCTCGCGCGGCCCGCTGCCGCCGCTGCCCGACAAGCTGCCGGCTGCCTTGCGCACTGCGGCCAGCAAGGGACAGCCGGCCGCGGAGTTCGAGGTCGGAATCCGCCAGATCGAGGGCCGCGGCGTGCCGCAGAACACCGAGGCCGGGCTGCGCTGGCTGGAACGCGCCGCCGAAGCCGGGCTCGCGCCGGCGCATTTCCGGATCGCCGGGCTTTATGAAAAAGGCATCGGTGTGAAGAAGAATGTGGCGGTCGCGCGTCGCCATTATGTTGCGGCCGCCGAAAAAGGAAACGGCAAGGCCATGCACAATCTGGCCGTGCTGTATGCGGAAGGCATCGACGGCAAGCCGGACTACAAGACGGCCGCGGAGTGGTTCCGCCGCGCCGCCGAATACGGCGTCGCCGACAGCCAGTACAATCTCGCCATCCTCCATGCGCGCGGCATTGGCGTCGACCAGAACCTGCCGGAGTCCTATAAGTGGTTTGCACTGGCGGCGCTTCAGGGCGACAACGACGCGGCCAAGAAGCGCGACGAGGTCGGGTCAAAGCTCGACGCAGCATCGCTGGCCTCGGCCCGCGCCGCTGTCCAATCCTTCACGGCACAGCCGCAACCGGACGAGGCTGTGACCGTGACGGCGCCCGCTGGCGGGTGGGATCGCCCGGCCGCTGACTCGGCGCCCGCCAAGAAGCCGCGCGCCGGCAGTGTCATGAAGGTCACGGCGTCTTAACGATCACGGCGAAAGCGCAGCCGTCGAACACAAAACAATCGACTAATCCGCCCAGTCCTGTACGGAAGAGGCAAACGCGGCGTCATTCGGCGGCCGCGCCGGATTATTTGCCGCAGTCGTCATCGCGTGGGGCTTGCCCCGCAAAGAACAACTTGCGCAAGTCATCGGGACGCTCGTGCAAATCTATCTCCCCATCGCCGATCTTCCGGTCAACATGCTGCTTCTGCTCGGCATGGGGCTCGCGGTCGGCTTCATTTCGGGGATGTTCGGGATCGGCGGCGGCTTCCTGATGACGCCGCTCCTGATCTTCATCGGGATTGTGCCCGCAGTCGCGGTCGCGACCGTGTCGAGCCATATCGCCGCCTCGTCGGCGTCGAGCGCGATCAGTTACTGGCGAAGAAACGCAGTCGATCTTCCACTTGGCCTGATGCTGCTCGCCGGCGGCATCGTCGGCACCGCAGGCGGCGTCTGGCTGTTCACCCTGCTGCGCTCGGCCGATCTCCTCGATCTCGTGATCGCGCTCTCATACGTGATCCTGCTCGTTGGCGTCGGCGCGATGATGGTCAACGAGGCCGTGCGTGCGATCATGAGGACCTACCAGGGCTATCCGGTCGTCCTGCGGCGTCCCGGCAGCCATACCTGGCTGCACGGCCTTCCGTTCAAGCTCCGGTTCAAGCGATCGAAGATCTACGTCTCGGCGATTCCGGTTGTCGGGATCGGTTTCATCATCGGCTTTATCGGCGCGTTAATGGGAATCGGCGGCGGCTTCCTGCTGGTCCCGATGCTGATCTATTTCCTGCGGGTGCCAACCGCGACGGTGATCGGAACCTCGACGGTCCTGACGCTCGTCACCATGGCATCGGCGACGGTGATGCATGCCGCGACCAACCATCTGGTCGATATCCTGCTGGCGATCTTCCTGATGGTCGGTGGCGTGGTCGGGGCACAATTTGGGGCCCGCGCCGGCCAGCGCATGAAGGCCGAAAGGCTGCGGCTCCTGCTGGGCCTGCTCGTGCTCGGCGTCGGCATCCGCTTCGCGCTCAATCTCCTGGTCGAGCCCTCGGAATTGTTCTCGATCCGCTTCATGGCGGAGGGTGGATGATGACACGCATCGTCCTGTCCCTCGCATTGTGGATGCTCGCGGTCCTACCGGCGAGTGCGGAGCGGCTGATCACATCGCTCTCGCACCATCAGGTCATGGTGACGTCGAGCTTTACCGGCACCGAGCTGGTGCTATTCGGCTCGATCGAGCGCGATGCCAAGACCGCCTCCCGGAAAAGCGACTACAACATCATCGTCACCGTCTCGGGACCCCGCCAGACGCTGGTCGTGCGCCGCAAGGACCATATCCTTGGCATCTGGACCAATGCGGAATCGCGCAGCTTCCTGGACACGCCGACCTACTTGGCCGTCCTGAGCAACCGGCCGGTCACCGAGATCGCAACGCCCGAACTGATGCGGCGCCAGGAGATCGGGATGTATCTCGTCCCGCGCCCGGCTCTCACCGCCGCCATCCAGTCCGGCGAGCACGATGTGTTCCGCGACGCGCTGATCCGGCTGCGGGAACAGCGCAAGCTCTACGTGGAAGATCCGACTGGCGTGACCTTCCTGACGCCCAATCTGTTCCGCGCCACCATCAAACTCCCGGCGGAAGCTCCCGTCGGTACCTACGATGTCGATGTGCGACTGTTCGCTGACGGCACCGAGCTGGCGCGCGCGCATTCGGCGCTGGAAGTCGTGAAGGTCGGAATCGAACAGTTCGTCGTGACGGCGGCCGCCAATCACGGCCTCCTGTACGGCCTGTTCACGGCGCTGATCGCGCTTGTGATCGGCTGGTTCGCCTCGGTGGTCTTCCGCAAGGACTAGAGTCTTTTCGCTTTTCTTCGAATCGCGAAAAGCCTCTGGGTTCTTGCGTTGACGCGTTTTCTTCACGCGAACCGGTATCCACTTCGCTCGAAAGCGCTCTAGTCCGGCAGGCAGCGCATGGCGTCGACGGCGTAAAGCCGCGTCGCACCCAGCATATGCGCACGGAACGTCAGCGCGCCGAACACGGTCATGAAGGCCGGCGCGCGAATGTTGAGGCC
The DNA here is from genome assembly GCA_023387555.1 of Pseudomonadota bacterium. Lineage (GTDB taxonomy): Bacteria > Pseudomonadota > Alphaproteobacteria > Rhizobiales > Xanthobacteraceae > Pseudorhodoplanes. The sequence continues at coordinate 4,414 of JAEWHY010000260.1, read as the reverse complement.
GCCGGTGAAGGCACCGAAGGCCGGCATCACCATGCGTTCGCCATCAATCGCAAAGCATTTGCGGCTAACGGCGCGACCGCGCGCGCTGACACGCGCCTTGGGATGCAGATGGCCAGCAATCTCTCCCGCCGTGCCGCGCGGCTCATGACGGAAGGTGACCGCATCGATCGTCAGTTCCGGGATGAACACGCCGCCGATGCCGACCGCCGGATCGGGGTCGTGGTTGCCGGCCACCCACACCCAGTCGCGGCCCTGCTGGAGCGCCGCGATCATCTCGCGGTCGGTCTCGCCGAGCCGCTGCGGGCCGTCGCCGTCATGGAAGCTGTCGCCCAGCGCCAGAACGGTGCGAGGCCGATAGCGCATGATCGCCTCGCACAGCCGCGCCAGCGTTGCCGCGGTGTCGAACGGCGGCAGCAAGGCGCCGTAGCGCGCCAGGCTCGACCCCTTCTCGAAATGCAGGTCGGCGACCGCGAGCAGCCGTTCCGCCGGCCACCAGAGGATGCCTGCCGGATCGACCACCAGCCGCGCTCCGGCGAGTTCCACCTCGTCGGTCCGGTAATCCGGCCAGTTAGTTGCCGCCGCGGCGACCACGTGAATCCCCCGTCATTGCTTCCTTGACCAGTTCGTCCGCGGTCTCCGCGAGCAGCGCATCCGCAGCCTCCCCATAGACCGACTCCACGCCGATTTCGAGCATTACCGGCACCGCGAGCGGCGACACATGCTCGAGCGGCTTATGGACGATTCGCCCCTTGATCCGGGACAGCATCTCACCGAGCCGCTTGATATCGAGCAGGCCTGTTGCAGCATCGGCACGCGCCGCGCGCAGCAGAAGGTGGTCCGGCTGATGCTTGCGCAGCACGTCGTAGATCAGATCGGTCGACATCGTGACCTGCCGCCGCGTCTTCTCGCGATCGGTGGAGCGGCGCTGGATCAGGCCGGCGATGATCGCGTTGGTGCGGAAGGTCCGCTTCATCATCATCGACTCGGCGAGCCAGGCCTCGAGATCGTCGCCCAGCATGTCCTCGTCGAAGAGTTCCGCAAGCGACAGGCTTCCGCCCTGCACCTGACGATCGATATCGCCAAGCCCCCAGACCGCGAGCGCATATTCGTTGGCGACGAACCCGAGCGGGCGCAGCCTTGCGCGCTCGAGCCGCCGCGTCAGCAGCATGCCGAGGGTCTGATGCGCGAGGCGGCCTTCAAACGGGTAGCAGACGAGGTAATGCTTGTCGGCCCGCGGAAAGGTCTCGACCAGGAGTTCGCGCGGTCCCGGCAGCACCGAACGCCATTCCTGGATCTCCAGCCATTCGCGCACCGGCGCGGGCAGCGCTTTCCATTCGGCGGGCGTCGCGAGGATGTTGCGCACCCGCGAGGCGAGATAGGTCGAGAGCGGAAACTTGCCGCCTTCGTAGGACGGCACCTTCGGATCGTCCGAAGTGGCGCGCGAGACATAAAGCTCGTCCTCGACCATCGCCTCGTAGCGCAGCACTTCGCCCGCGAACACGAAGGTATCGCCCAGCGCCAGCGTCTCCGCGAAATATTCTTCGACCTGCCCGAGAATGCGCCCGCCGCGCGCGATCGGCCCGGTGCGGCCGCTTGCGCCGCCGCGCGACCGCACCAGCCGCACCTTCAGCATTACCGCTTCGACGATTGTGCCGACATTCATGCGATAAGCCTGCGCGAAGCGCGGATGGGTGACACGCCAGTGGCCGTTGCGATCCTGCTTGATCTTGGCGAAGCGCTCGTAGGCCTTCAGCGCATAGCCGCCGGTCGCGACGAAATCGATGGTCGCATCGAAGTCCGCGCGCGGCAGATCGCGATATGGTGCAGCGCTGATCACCTCACCGTATAATACATCCGCGTCGAACGGCTCGCCGCAGGCGGTCCCCATCACGTGCTGCGCCAGCACGTCGAGCGCGCCAATACGCAGCGGCGGGGTATCCTGCGCATTGTCCGCGACCGCCTCGATCGCGGCCCGGCATTCCAGCACTTCGAACCGATTGGCCGGCACGAGAATGCCGCGCGAGGGCTCGTCGAGACGGTGATTGGCGCGGCCGATGCGTTGCAGGAGACGCGACGAGCCTTTTGGCGCGCCGACATTGATGACGAGATCGATGTCGCCCCAGTCGATGCCGAGATCGAGCGAGGAGGTACAGACCACCGCGCGCAACTTGGCACGCGCCATCGCGTCCTCGACCTTGCGCCGCTGCGCCACATCGAGCGAACCATGGTGCAGAGCGATCGCGAGGCCGTCGTCGTTGATGCGCCACAATTCCTGGAAGATCATCTCCGCCTGGCTGCGGGTGTTGACGAAGACCAGCGTGGTCTTGTGCTGCCTGATCAGTTCGTAAATCTGCGGGTAGGCGTGGCGCGCGGTATGTCCGGCCCAAGGGATGTAGGAGTCCGGGTCTCGCGTGTCCGGTTCAAGCATCGTGACGTGGGGTTCTGCGCCTGGCTTTGCGATCACCAGATCGGCGAGGTTTTCACCGCTTTGCGGCTGCGGCACCAGATAGCGGCGCAGATCGTCGGGCTCCGCGACGGTCGCGGACAGGCCGATGGTGTGCAGACCGGGCGCAAGGCGAAACAGCCGCGCCAGGCCCAGCGCGAGCAGATCGCCGCGCTTCGACAGGACAAGGGCGTGCAGTTCGTCGAGGATCACGCGCTTCAGCGTGCCGAACAGATACGGCGCATCGGCGGAGGCGAGCAGCAGCGCAAGCTGCTCGGGCGTCGTGAGCAATATGTCGGGCGGGTCGCGGCGCTGGCGCGTGCGCTTCGAGACCGGCGTGTCGCCGGTGCGGGTCTCGATCCGGATCGGCAGCTTCATCTCGGCGACCGGCGTCTCGAGATTGCGCGCGATGTCGACAGCGAGCGCCTTCAGCGGAGAGATGTAGAGGGTATGCAGGCCCTGTGAGCGCCGGACGCCGCGACCCGTGGACACGAGGCGCTTCTTCTCCCCTCCCCCCGCGAGCGCAGCGAGTGGTGGGGAGGGGTCGGGGGTGGGGGGTCTTATGTCCCTTACTTTGCCCCCCACCCCTAACCCCTCCCCGCCGCTTCGCGGGGGGAGGGGAAAAGAGCCGCTGCGCGTGCCAGCTTCGCTCAACTCCACCAGCGTCGGCAGGAAACCGGCCAGCGTCTTGCCGCCGCCGGTCGGCGCGATCAGGAGCACCGACTTGTCCTCACGCGCCCGCTTGAGCAATTCGAGCTGATGCGCGCGCGGCGCCCAGCCGCGCGCCGCAAACCAGCGCGCGAAAACCTCGGGCAGAGTATCGGGGGATCGGATCGGGGCGGAGCGGGTCACAAGGACCAGCTTACCGCTGCGACCATGGCGAAGACGGGGCGCGCTCCGCGATCACCAGCAATCCGGGGACCGGCACGTCCGCCTCCATCCGGGTCGAGGCCGCCTCCAGCCTGCGGATCGTCAGGCCCGCGGCGTCCAGCGCGGACCGCACATGCGCCTCGCCATGGGCATAGCGCAGCTTGCGCCCGAGAATGACGCCTCCCGCATCGTGGGTCTCCGCGGTGAAGGCGAACAGGCCTTCCGGCGCCAGCACCTGATGCACCAGCGATGCGATCAGCGTCAGGTCGGCGCAATAGACGAACACGTCCGCAGCCACGATCAGGTTGAAGCGCGCGTCAGCACGGATGTGGCGGTCGAGACTCTCGGTCAGGTCGCCGGTGTCGAGCTTGTCATAGAGTTTTTTCCGGCGCGCCTGCGCGACCATGCCGGGCGACAGGTCGACGCCCTCGATCCAGTCCGCCGCCGGCCGGAAGGCCGCGCCCGAGAGCCCGGTGCCACAGCCAAGATCGAGCATGGTGGCGAAGCGAACCGGCCGGTTCTGCGACGCGCTGACCTCCGCCACCGCCCGGGCCAGCAGCTCCGGGGCGGTATAGGAAAGCGCCGCCAGGGCATCGTCGAATTTCGCCGCATATTGGTCGAACACCGAGCGGACGTAATCCGCCGACATCGCGTGCCCGCCGATGTTGAGAAGCCGAAGCCGCAGTCCCGCCCCGTACCGGTCGGATGGGTCAGCGGCCAGCGCCTGCTCGAAGGCGGTCACCGCACCTTCACGGTCCCCGTCGAGCTCGCGCAAGTCGCCCAGTTCGAACCAGGCGGCGGCGAAGCCCGGCACCCGTTCGACCGTCTGCACCAGCAGGTCGAGCGCCGATATCACGTCCCCACCCGACCGGTAGGCGCGCGCGATTTCGTAGCGGCGGTCGGCGATCAGGTCGCCGGACGACTGAAACAGCGCTTGGGCCTGCGGCGTTGAAGACATGCTCGCGATTTTCCCGTCCAGACTTATCTACGCTCTATGCGTCCCGAAGATTTGCTGCTCCCGACGCCATCCGGCGTGTGCTGCAAGACCGGCGGCTTTTACATCGACCCGACCCGTCCGGTCGACAGGGCGCTGATCACGCA
>JAEWHY010000220.1 GCA_023387555.1 Pseudomonadota bacterium | reverse complement strand
CCTCTCCCCCACACAATTCCTTCCCCTCTCCCGCCCGGCGGGAGAGGGTGGTCCGAGCGCAGCGAGGACCGGGTGAGGGGTCGTGGCGGAACGAAAGCCCTCACCCGGCTCGCATCTTCGATGCTCGCCACCCTCTCCCGTGAGTACGGGAGAGGGAACAATGCGCGGTTAGTTTTCCCGCAACCATGATGTTCTCTTTTTGTTCATGCGCCATCGCGAATCGTGATAGAAGAGGCGGATGGACAGCCTCGCCCTGATCCGGGACCGGCTCACCGGCCTCGACCCGCTGCTGGTCGTCGCGGTGATCGCGGCGGTGTGCGCGTTCATCCTCGCCGGCACGATCGGCATCACCATCATGATGATCGCCCGCCGCAGGCGCCGTCTTGAGGAGGCCGCCGAGGCCGAGCGGATCGAGGCGGAAGAAAACGAAGCCCGGATGGCCGAACTTCGCCGCCTTCAGGCCGAGACCACCGGGCTGGTGCGCGCCATGGGCGACATGCTGGCAAGCCGTCAGGCCCAGTTCGAAAAATCCTTTTCCGAGCGGCTCGATACCGTCACCCACCGCATCGGCCAGTCGATCCAGCACACCACCGCGCAGACCGGCGAAAACCTCAGCCGGCTCAACGAGCGGCTCGCCGTCATCGATGCCGCGCAGAAGAACATCACCAATCTCGCCTCGCAGGTCACCTCACTGCAGAGCGTGCTCTCCAATAAGCAGCAGCGCGGCGCGTTTGGCCAAGGCCGCATGGAGATGATCATCGAGGACGGGCTGCCGAAAGGCGCCTACGAATTCCAGTTCACGCTGTCCAACAACACGCGGCCGGATTGCGCGATCCATTTTCCGGACCAGCGGCCGCTGATCGTCGATGCGAAATTCCCGCTGGAAGCGGTCACCGCCTTCCGCGACGCGAGGTCCGACGAAGAGCGCACGATCGCCGGGCGCCTGCTGCGCCAGAACGTGTCGAAGCATATCGCCGATATCGCCGGCAAATACCTGATCCCCGGCGAGACCCAGGAACTGGCGTTGATGTTCGTGCCCTCGGAATCGATCTATGCCGAATTGCACGACCAGTTCGACGACCTGATCCAGCGCGCCTTCCGCTCGCGCGTTGTGATCGTGTCCCCATCGCTCCTGATGCTGGCGGTGCAGGTGATCCAGCAGATCCACCGCGACGCCCGCATGCGCGAGGCCGCCGACAAGATCCACGTCGAGGTCGGGCATTTCATGGACGACCTCAAGCGGCTCCGCGAGCGCGTGCGCAAGCTCGAGGCGCATTTCGGCCAGGCGACCGAGGACATCAAGCAGATCGTGGTGTCGACCGACAAGCTGGAGCGGCGTGGCAGCCGCATCCGCGACGTGGAGTTCGAAAGCGAGCTCGACGATCAGAGCAGCGTCGTCCTCCCCGCCCCGGTCGGCTCCCGGCGCATCGCCGCGGCGGAATAATCCCCGCGCATTGCCCCCGCACCGGCGCCGATTAAGCCCTTCGCAAGCACCATGATACCGGCGTTAACCATGCGCCGTGTCTCAGATGCAACGGCCGGCGTGAACCGCGCGCGCCGTCTGGTGGAGCACAACGAGTTGGGGTAGTTCTCTGGTTAACAATTGGTGAATGCGTTTTTTCGGGGGCGTATTGTGCTGAGGGGCGCGCTGATTTTCGCAGCGATCACGGCGGCTGCTTTCTGTGCCGGCTGCTCCAACCGTCCGTCGCAGGGCGTGCTCGTCCCCACAGCCCAGCAGGTCGAGGGCACCGCACGGGTTCCGATCCTGGTCGCCACCACCCGCAAGAAGACGACCGATGACCCCGGCGAAATGTACGGCGGCGAGCGCGCGGATGCGCTGTCCTATGCCGCCATCACCGTCTCGGTGCCGCCGGAACGCAAGGTCGGATCGGTGCAATGGCCGAGCGCCCTGCCCGGCGATCCGAAGCGCGATTTCGTGACGGTCTCCGCCGATTATATCGACCACAAGGCATTCGCCAGCGCGATCGCCGACACTGCGCGCAGGACGAGGAATCCGCGCGTGCTGATCTTCGTCCACGGCTTCAACAACCGTTTCGACGACGCCGTGTACCGCTTCGCGCAGATCGTCCACGACTCCAAGGCCGAAGCCGTGCCGATCCTGTTCACCTGGCCGTCGCGCGGCACGGTGCAGCTGAAGTCCTATGCCTATGACCGCGAGAGCGCGAATTACTCGCGCGATGCGCTGGAAGACCTGATCGACCAGATCGCCGCTTACCCGCACATCCACGAAATCCATCTGCTCGCGCATTCGATGGGGAATTGGGTGACGCTGGAAGCGCTGCGCGGCCGCGCGATGCGTCACGCGCGCCTGCGCGGCAAGGACAAGGTCAAGCAGGCGATGCTGGTCGCCCCCGACATCGATGTGGACGTGTTCCGGGCGACCATCAAGCGGATGGGACCCAACCGTCCGAAGATGCTGCTGTTCGCATCGCGCGACGACGGCGCGCTGTCACTGTCGAAGCAGATCTGGGGCGGCGTGGACCGGATCGGCGAGGTCGGCGCCACCGAACCCTATCGCACCGAATTCGAGCGGGACCGGATTGCCGTCTACGACCTGGCCGGACTCAAGAATGCCAGCGGCTCGGCGCACAGCCGCGCCTTCGACGACATCGGCGACGTGATGGAATTGGTGCGCCAGCGCAACATGGCGGAGCGCGGCATGCAGGTGGCGCGCGGCGAGCCGTCGTCCGCACCGCCGCCTGCGCTGTCTCCGCAACAGACCGAGACGGTGGCGTTGCGGGACTAGGCGGCGCGCCTTTTACCTCCGCTGAAAGACGAGAGCGCATCCGCGTACCGTCGCGCTCTCGGAATACGCGCGTTTGGGCGCTTCAACCGGGGCGGCTCACCCTCTAGACTCCGCCCCACATGACCACCCTCGAATCACCCGCCGAAAAACCGAGCTGGTCCGACGCGCTGGCCGTCTATCTGAAGCCGCGCGTCCTCATCGTGATCCTGCTCGGCTTTTCATCGGGATTGCCGCTCGCCCTGTCGGGCGCGACGCTGGCGATCTGGATGACCGAGAGCGGGGTGAACCTTCGCACCATCGGGCTCTATGCCCTGGTCGGCCTGCCCTACACGCTGAAATTCCTCTGGGCGCCGCTGGTCGATGCGCTCGACATTCCGATCCTGTCGCGTGCGCTTGGCCGCCGTCGCGGCTGGCTGGTGTTCTCGCAACTTCTGCTCACCGCCGCGATCCTGTTTCTCGCGGTGCAGGATCCCAGCGTCTCGCTCTGGCCGGTCGCATTCGGCGCGGTGATGGTCGCGACTGCCTCCGCCACCCAGGACATCGTGATCGACGCCTTCCGCGTCGAAAGCCTGCAGACCAACGAGCAAGCCGCCGGCATGGCCGGCTATGTCGCCGCCTACCGCATCGGCATGCTGGCCTCCGGCGCCGGCGTGCTCACGCTCACCTGGTGGCTCGCGAAGATCGGCGTGCCCGCCGACATGGTCTGGATGTGGGGCTTCTTCGGCGCCGCAGCGTTGATGGCAGTCGGCATCCTCGCCTCGCTGCTGGCGACCGAACCCGCCGCGCCCGCCGATGTGATCGACAAGAAGCGCGACCCGATCAGCCGCGTCGCGATCACCGCCTTCGGCGCGTTCAGGGAATTCCTGACCCGGCCCGCGGCGATCGTCGTCCTGCTGTTCGTCGTGCTGTTCAAGTTCTGCGACGCCTTCGCCGGCGTCCTGACCGCGCCGTTCATCATCGACATCGGCTTCGACAAGGCGACCTATGCGGCCATCGTGAAGGGCGTCGGACTTGCCGCGGCGCTCGCCGGCGGCTTCGCCGGCGGACTCGTTGCGCGCGCGCTGCCGCTTTCGACCAGCCTCTGGGTCGGCGGCATCCTGCAGGCGATCTCCAATCTCGCCTTCGCCTGGCTCGCCTTGATCGGAGCGAATGTGCCGGCCCTCACCGTCGCGGTGATCCTCGAGAACTTCTGCGGCGCCATCGGCACGGTGATCTTCGTCGCCTATCTCTCAGCGCTGTGCGGCGTGCGCGCGCATACCGCGACGCAATTTGCGCTGCTCACCGCGCTGGCCGCGGTCGGCCGCACCACGCTGTCGTCGAGCGGCGGCTTTGTCGCCGAATCGACCGGCTGGGTCTGGTTTTTCGTGATCTCCGTGCTGCTGGCGATCCCGAGCTTCATGCTGCTCGCCTGGCTGCAATGGCGCGGGCATTTCCGCGCGTTGGACAAGCGGGACGAATCAGCTTCCTGATCCGCGCGAACTGCACGCGATCTTGGGGGCCGTCATGATGTTTTCGAGCTGGATTGAAACGGTCGGCTCCGCACTCGACCTTGTCGGCGTCGCGCTGATCGCGATCGGCCTCCTCATTGCCTTCGCGCGCTATGCCGGTATCGCCTTCGCGCCGCCGCAAGGCGTCGATCCCTATCGCCTGCTGCGCCACGATATCGGCCGCGCAATCCTGCTCGGTCTCGAAGTGCTGGTCGCTGCCGACATCATCCGCACCGTCGCGGTGACGCCGACGCTCGACAGCGTCGCCGTGCTCGGCGCCATCGTCGTGATCCGGACTTTCCTCTCGATGAGCCTGCAGCTCGAGGTCGAAGGCCGGTTTCCGTGGCAGCAACGCCGCGATCAGCCGGCGGAATAGCCTCTACATCGCCGTCCGCTGCCGGATCGCCGCCGACAGCGTGCCCTCGTCGAGATAATCGAGTTCGCCGCCGACCGGCACGCCATGCGCGAGACGCGTCACCGTCACGCCTGCATCCTGCAGGAGGTCGGTGATGTAATGCGCCGTGGTCTGGCCATCGACGGTTGCGTTGAGCGCGAGGATCACTTCGTTCACCACCGGCTCGTGCGCCCGCGTCACCAGCGCATCGATCGTCAGATCCTGCGGGCCGACGCCGTCGAGCGGCGACAGCGTGCCGCCGAGCACATGATAGCGCGCATTCACCGCGCCCGCTCGCTCCAGCGCCCAGAGGTCGGCGACATCGGCGACCACGACGATGACCGAAGGGTCGCGCTTCACGTCGGTGCAGACGGTGCACGGATTCTGCGAATCGATATTGCCGCAGGTCGAGCACACCGTGATGCGCTCGCGCGCCACGCCCAATGCTTCGGTGAGCGGCGCCATCAGCTGCTCGCGCTTCTTGATCAGATGCAGCGCCGCGCGGCGGGCCGAGCGCGGGCCGAGGCCCGGCAGCCGCGCCAGAAGCTGGATCAGGCGCTCGATTTCGGGTCCGGCAACGGCTTTGGGCATGGAGATCTGCGACTCGCAACGATGATCGGCATATTGCGAGGCAGTCCCGCAAAATCAATGGCCGGAGCCGCGGCGAAGGCGCAAGGCCCCGGTGGCGGCCCGGCCCGCAACGCTGGCGGCGCGCGCCCGGCGCTCTATATGGGATAGACGTGCAAAACCGGACCGGACGATGAACCCGCTCGCCCGCCTTGCCACCCGCGTCGCCTATGGCGCGACCCAGTTGCCCCGCCTCGCCTGGTACGCCGGGCACGGCTACGCGCTGCAGCGTCTGGCCGCCGAAGCCCGCCGCCGCGAGGGCGAGGAACCGCCCTCACCACCGCGCACGGGTGACAACCGCGCGCCGGTGATCAGCGAACGCCGATTGTACGGCGACATGGCGGAACTGCTCGGCCGCGATCTCGCCAATGTTGAGGCCGGCATCTATCCGCTGCCCTCCGATCATGACGGCTCGCTGCAGACCCTCGTGCGCCGCTCGCGGCTGTTCTTCGACGATCTTCCCGAGGTCTACCGGCGGCGCAAGGAGCGGCGGCACGACGAGGTGCGGACCGGCGACGTCAGCGGCACGCGGCCGGATTATTATCTGCAGAATTTCCACTACCAGTCTGGCGGCTGGCTGACCGAGGATTCAGCGGACCGCTACGACACCCAGGTCGAGGTGCTGTTCAAGGGCACCGCGAATGCGATGCGCCGCATGGCGCTGCCCGAACTGCACGAGGTGTTCCGCGGCCGCGACCAGCGCTCGTTGCGCCTTGCCGATATCGGCTGCGGCACGGGGCGCTTTCTCGATTTCGTCAAACAGGCCTGGCCACGGCTGCCGGTCACCGGCATCGATCTGTCAGACGCCTATATCAAGCATGCGCGGCATCACCTCCGGCGCTGGTCTCGCGTCACAACGCTCGTCGCGAAGGCCGAGAGCCTGCCGCTTGCGGATGCCAGCCAGGATGCGGTCACATCCATCTTCATGATGCATGAACTGCCGCCGAAGATCCGCCGCGAGATGATCGGCGAATGCGCGCGCGTCCTCAAGCGAGGCGGCCGGCTGGTGATCGTGGATTCGCTGCAGCGGCACGACGTGCCGGATTATGTCGGCCTGCTCGAACGCTTCCCGCAGAATTATCACGAGCCGTATTTCGAAAGCTATCTCGACGAGGATTTCGCCGCGATCGCGGCCGCGCACGGCCTCACCCATGTGCGCGACGAGCCGGCCTTCGTATCCAAGGTCATGGTGTTCGATAAGGCCTGACCGCTTGATAGCGAGTGAGGCTCTCGTGTCCCGGGGCACAGCGCAACACAAGCGAAGCGCCGTGATGCGCTGCAGAACCGGGACCCACCTCAAGGCAACATGAGTCCCGGATCAGCGGCGCACCGTTTCACACTGCGCTGCGCCCGGGACACGCGCCATCGGGTGATCAGCGAGCAAACCCGTGCTTCGCCAGGATGGCCTGGCCATCCGGCGACAGGATGTACGCAGCAAGCTGCTCCGCACCCGGCGACGCACCGTTGATGACGGTGAGGCCATAATCCGCACCGACCGCGAGCGACGCCGGCAGGGCAACCACCTGCTGGCCGGGATTCTCCCGCTGCGCCACGATCGCGTTGGTGCAATACGTCAGGAAAATGTCGGCCTCGCCGTCCGCGACCACCTTGCCGTAGACGCTGCGATCCTTCGGCGGCGGCGGCGAATTCGGACCGCCGGTGAGTTGCAGCGCCTTCTTCGCCAGCGCTTCGCCCGCACCCGGCTTGAGCGCCTCCGCCTTGCGGAAGGATTCGAAGGCATAGTCGCCGGACGGATCGGCCTTCGGCGTGGAGGTGCCGAGCTTCACGGCCGGATCGAGCATGCGCGCGAGCAGGGTGTCGGAGGTCACCGCGAGGCCGGGCTTCACCAATGCACAGAGTTGGTTGCGGGTGAACAGCGCCACCGGCCCGGCCTTGCCGGCCTTCGCGAGCGCTTCCGGATGCTGCATGTTGGCGGAGGCGAAGACTTCGGCTTTTGCACCACCGGCGATCTCGTCGCGCAGCAGGCCGGAGGGCCCAAACTTTGCCTGCACCTTCAGCCCTGCGCTCTTCTGGAACGCATTCGCAACGTCCGTCAACGCGCCGCGCAGACTGCCGGCGGCGTGGAGAAGGACAGCATCGGCGGCGTGGGAAGTCAAAGACGACATGTGAAGTACCACTACAGCAAGCAGTGAATACACGAACCGTTTCATCGAAGTATCCTCGTAACGAACGCAGTCGAGCTCCCCTCCCCCCGCGAGCGAAGCGAGTGGTGGGGAGGGGTCGGGGGTGGGGGG
>JAEWHY010000193.1 GCA_023387555.1 Pseudomonadota bacterium | reverse complement strand
CACCAGGATGGTGAATTCGGACAGATGCGGCGGCACCGAGGTCTTGTAGCGGCAGAAAGCGCCGAGCTTCTGTGCGAGGTCGCCGTACTCGGGCGCCTGCAGGAAGACGGCGAACGGACCACCGAGTGGTCCCGATCCGCGCGATTGGCGGATATCGGCGAGCAGTGCTTTTTGCTGCTTGGAGAGTTTGCTTTCGTCGGGAATCGAGAGGCGCGGCGAGGGAATGGACTTTGGCTTGCGCATGGCGGCGATACGGCCCTGTGTCTGTGTGCACCGCCATGATTTCTGGCACGCGGCGCGCCGCGCGCAAAGCCTTGGCTTGACGCCGGAGTTGTAATGGCCGTCGATGTCCTGGATCGGCAGGCAGGGAGATGAACATGGCTGGAGAGCGCTTTGAATTTCCGAACGGCCGCGGCGAGCAGCTTTCCGCGTTGATGGACCGGCCGGCGACAGCGCCGAGGGCCTATGCGCTGTTTGCCCATTGCTTCACCTGCGGCAAGGATATCCACGCCGCGAAACGGATATCGTCTGCCTTGACGGCGCTGGGCATTGCCGTGCTTCGCTTCGATTTCACCGGCCTCGGCTCGAGCGAGGGTGAGTTCGCCAACACCACCTTTTCATCGAATGTACAGGACATCGTCGCTGCGGCGCAGCACATGAGCGAGCGAGGGGAGGCGCCGGCATTGCTGATCGGTCACAGCCTTGGCGGCGCCGCCATTCTGGCCGCCGCCGGATCGATCCCGCAGGCGCGCGCGGTCGTGACCATCGCCGCGCCAGCCGACCCGGTGCATGTGACGCACCTGTTCCGCGAGCACGTCGACGCGATCCGCGACACCGGAGAGATCGAAGTTTCGCTCGGCGGACGGCCATTCCGGATCAAGCGCGAATTCCTCGACGACATCGAAATGCAGAAGCAGAAAGAGCGGATCGCCCATCTGCGCAAGGCGCTGCTGGTCTTCCATTCGCCGACCGACGAGACCGTCGGCATCGACAATGCCACGGCGATCTTCGTCGCGGCGAAGCATCCCAAGAGCTTCATTTCGCTGGCCGGCGCCGATCATCTTCTGAGCCGGAAGCAGGATGCGTCCTATGTCGCCAATGTCATCGCAGTCTGGGCCGAGCGCTATCTGGACATACCCGAGACGGCGGACGAGCTTTCAACCGACTCCGAGGTCGTCACGGTCACCGAGACGCGGCAAGGCAGGTTCGATCAACTGGTCCGCAGCGGCCGCCATTCCTTCATCGCCGACGAGCCGGTGGCGCAGGGCGGCCGCGATCAGGGGCCAAACCCGTATGATCTCGTGCTGGCCGGCCTCGGCGCCTGTACCTCGATGACCCTGCGCCTCTACGCGGACCGCAAGGGATTGCCGCTCGAACGGGTATCCGTTGCGTTGAAGCATTCGCGCATCCACGCGGTGGATTGCGAGACCTGCGAGACCACGGAAGGGATGGTCGACCGCATCGAACGCGTGCTGACCCTGACCGGCAATCTCGATGCCGATCAGCGGCAGCGCCTGCTCGATATTGCGGACAAGTGTCCGGTCCACCGCACGCTGACCTCGGAGATCGATATACGGACCCGGGAAGCCGGCTGACCGCCTGCGTTACGCTTCGCCGAACACCCGCTTGAAGATCGTGTCGACGTGTTTGAAGTGATAGCCGAGGTCGAAATTCTCTTCGATTTCGGCGTCCGTCATCTTCGCGGTGACGCGCGGATCGGCTTTCAGGAAGGCGAGGAAGTCGCCTTCGCCGCGCCAGACCTTCATCGCATTGTCCTGCACGATCTTGTAGGCGTCCTCGCGCGACACGCCCTTGTTGGTCAGCGCGATCAGCACGCGCTGCGAATGCACGAGGCCACCCAGCCGGTCGAGATTTTTCTGCATGTTCTCGGGATAGACGACGAGCTTGTCGATCACCCCGGCGAGGCGGTTGAGCGCAAAGTCGAGGGTCACCGTCGCGTCCGGTCCGATCATGCGCTCGACCGACGAATGCGAAATGTCGCGCTCGTGCCAGAGCGCCACGTTTTCCATCGCGGGCAGGGCGTAGGCGCGCACCATGCGGGCAAGGCCGGTGATGTTCTCGGTCAGCACCGGGTTGCGCTTGTGCGGCATCGCCGACGAGCCTTTCTGGCCCTGCGAGAAGAACTCTTCGGCTTCCAGGACTTCGGTGCGCTGGAGGTGACGGATCTCGACCGCCAGCCGCTCCATCGACGATGCGATGACGGCGAGGGTGGCGAAATACATGGCGTGCCGGTCGCGCGGGATGACCTGCGTCGATACCGGTTCGATCTCGAGCCCCATCGCCTTGGCGACATGGGCTTCGATCTGCGGGTTGATCTGCGCGAAGGTGCCGACCGCGCCTGAAATCGCGCAGGTGGCGATCTCCCTGCGGGCGGCCACGAGGCGCGCCTTGTTGCGGTCGAATTCGGCGTAGGCCTGGGCGAGCTTGAGCCCGAAAGTCACCGGCTCGGCATGGATGCCGTGCGAGCGGCCGATGGTCGGGGTCAGCTTGTGTTCGAGGGCGCGGCGCTTCAGCGCGGCCAGCACCTTGTCGATGTCGGCGAGCAGAATGTCGGTCGCGCGAACGAGTTGCACGTTCAGGCAGGTGTCGAGCACGTCGGAGGAGGTCATGCCCTGATGCACGAAGCGGGCTTCCGGCCCGACGATTTCGGCCAGATGGGTCAGGAAGGCGATGACATCATGCTTGAC
>JAEWHY010000176.1 GCA_023387555.1 Pseudomonadota bacterium | reverse complement strand
AACATACGCTCGGCCAGACCTTCTCGCTCACCCAGCCGCAGTGCGTGCTGCTCGGCCTGCTGATGCTGCGCGGGCCGCAGACGGCGCACGAGTTGCTGGCGCGCTCGGAACGCATGGCGCGCTTTGCCTCCGCGGAGCAGGCCCGCTCCGAACTGGACCTGATGATCGGCCGCAGCCCGCCGCTGGTGCAGTTCATCGAACGCGGCCCAGGCCAGCGCGAGGACCGCTACGCCCACCTGTTTTCCGGTCCGGTTCAGCTGGCCCCCTCGGCGGAGCGCTCATCCTCCACAACCGGCCCTGCCGACCGCGCGCTGCTCGAGGAGCGGGTGGAGGAACTGGAGCGGCGCGTCGCCGCGCTCGAAGCAAGACTGGCCTCCGGCGCGAAGGAGTAGGCGACGCGAACCAAGGTGGCTCCTCCGGGGCGAGCCTGGGCAGCCGGAGCCGAGGAAATGCCACAATCCCGCCAAAGCCCTTCGGGAAAGCGGTCCGGGCCGGCGAGCGGTCGAGTCGCGCCGGCGGGGAAGCAATGAAGATCAGCCTCTACACCTTTCTGCGAAACGGCGTGCGTCTCGGCTACCAGTTCGAGGAGAGCATCCGCTCGGCGCTGCCGCTCGCCGACGAATACATCATCGCCCTCGGCCCATGTGACGACGGCACGCGCGAGCGGCTCGTCGCCATCGGGGATCCGCGCATCCGCATCATCGACACGACCTGGAACGAGGCCATGCGCGTCGGCGGCTTCGTCTACGGCCAGCAGAAGATGCTGGCTCAGGCGAACTGCAGCGGCGACTGGGCCTTTTATCTGGAAGCCGACGAGGTGCTGCACGAAAAGGACCTCCCGGCGATCCGCGAGGCCATGGAGCGGCATCTGCACGATCCGCGCGTCGAAGCTCTGGTTTTCGACTACTACCATTTCTACGGTTCGCCCGACTGGCTGGCAGTCTCGTCGCACTGGTACCGGCGGGCGCCGCGCATCATCCGCAACACCATCCGGTCAGTCGCCTTCGACGGCCTGTTCTTCAACGTGCTGGAGAGCAAGCACCGCACGCGCTGGTCGCGCGCCGCGCTCGCCAACGCCCACGTCTACCATTACGGCCATGTGCGCCCGCATGCGGCGATGGCCGACAAGCGCAGGGCGATCTCGCCATACTGGGAAAGACGAAGCCATTCAAGGGCTATCGCATGGATCCCGCCGCGCTGAAGCGCTTCGAAGGCACCCACCCTGCCGTGATGGCCAACTGGTTCGCGGCGCACCTCGACGCCGGCTTCGTGCCCGCGGACCCAAACACGTACCGCCCGGACATCCGCGAGCGCCGCTACCGCCTGACCATGGCGGTCGAGAAACTGCTGTCGGTCGATCTGTCGAAGAAGCACTTCCGGCTGGTGCGGTAGCCTTTCGCCGGATACCGGTCGGAGCCGTCGTCCAAGGCCGGTAAATGCAAAAGAGGCTCCGGTCGCCCGGAGCCTCGATCATGTCATCATGACGCCGCCTGGAGGGCGACGATCTGCCGCCGTCAGGCGGCCTCGACCTGGTCGGCCGGTTCGATTTCCTCGTCGGCGCCGTCTGCCGCATCGGCCCTGGAGCCGCGCTTCGGGCCCTTGTTGAGGTTGGCCTCGATCAGGCGGACGGCCTCGGTCTCCGACATGCGGTTGACCGCTGCGATCTCGCGCGCCATGCGGTCGAGGGCGGCCTCGTAGAGCTGGCGCTCGGAGTAGGACTGCTCGGGCTGGTTGTCGGCACGGTAGAGATCGCGCACGACTTCCGAGATCGAGATCAGGTCGCCGGAATTGATCTTGGCATCATACTCCTGCGCGCGCCGCGACCACATGGTGCGCTTCACGCGAGCGCGTCCCTGGACGACCTTGAGCGCACGATCGACATAGTCGGTCTCGGACAGCTTGCGCATGCCGAAGGTGGCCGCCTTCGCGACCGGCACCTTCAGGCGCATCTTGTCCTTCTGGAAGTCGATGACGAACAGTTCGAGCTTGTGGCCGGCAACGACCTGCTCCTCGATCGCGACGATCTGGCCGACACCGTGCGCCGGATAGACGATGAACTCGCTGGTTTTAAAGCCCTGCCTAGCCGCCGGCTTCTTCTGCGGTGCATTTGCCATACGCCCTGAACTCCTTCTGTAGCACCGGCCAGGCTCGGCGATGGCGGCCGCATGGGCGGCCGGTATTGCGGGGACTGAATGCCTGCCAGAGCAATAGCGGCTGCTCAGCATCAGGCGATGCTGTCTGGCCCAAGCTCGCTTGGTCCGGAGATGTGACCACCTTTGATGATGTAACGCTTCCGCGCCCTGGATTCACGATGTGCCCAATGGCAAGATGGGTAACGTTACCATAAAAGGCTGAAAGAATCAACAATTTGCTGCAAGCGCTAACACACCGCCCCCGAAAAGGGGAGCAGTGTCGGGTCTTGACGCAACGGAAGGCCGGGCTTTCCGGACGGGCTCAGTCGCCCTCGCCAGGCTCCGCGGAAAAGAACTTCTCGAACTTTTCAGGCACGCCGTCGAACTCCTTGGCGTCCTCCGGCGGTTCCTTCTTGGCGGTGATGTTCGGCCATTTCACCGCGTACTCGGCGTTGACCTGAAGCCACTTGTCGAGGCCGGGCTCGGTGTCGGGCTTGATCGCGTCAGCCGGGCATTCGGGCTCGCAGACGCCGCAGTCGATGCACTCGTC
>JAEWHY010000172.1 GCA_023387555.1 Pseudomonadota bacterium | reverse complement strand
GGCCTTGCGATGCCCGCCGCCATCGCGCTCAGTTTGCTCTCCTGGCCGATCGTGCGCATCCTGTTCGAACGCGGCGCCTTCTCGATCCTCGACAGCAATTCGACGGCGGGGATGATGAGTGCATTGGCGCTCGGCCTCCCCGGCCATGTGCTGGTCAAGGCACTGTCGCCGATCTTTTTCGCGCGCGAGGATACGAGAACGCCGATGACGGCCGCCTGTGTCGGTCTCGCCGCCGCGCTGGTCGGCAGCGTTGCATTCATGATGATCGGCCGGCCCACCGGCATCGCGCTGTCGGTCGCCCTCTCCGGCTGGATCAGCGCGGCGATGCTTTGGCTGATCGCAGCACGGCGCGGGTTCCTGCGGACCGGTGCCGCAGAATGGCGGCGCTTGCTGATGATCACGCTTTCGGCGCTGGCGACGGGCGTTTTCGCACGGCTGATGGCGGATGTCCTCGGGCTGTCAGATACCCAGAAACACTTGATGCAGGTCGCGGTGCTGGCGCTGGTGATCGCCTGGAGCCTTGTCTTCTACGCGGCCTGTCTCTGGCTGACCGGTATCGTGCGACCCCGCGAATGGCGGGAAATGTTCCAGCGCCGCTGAGACCCTTGCCGCCGCCGCCGCGACATGGCATTGACCGCGCCTCACCCAAAGAGTCGATCATGGCCTTCAAGCAACTGGTATTTTCCGGCGTGCAGCCGACCGGAAATCTGCATCTCGGCAATTACCTCGGCGCGATCGTCAAGTTCGTCGAGCTGCAGAAGAATTTCGACTGCATCTATTGCGTGGTCGATCTGCATGCCATCACGACCTGGCAGGATCCGGAAGAATTGACCCGCACGATCCGCGAAGTGACCGCGGCCTTCATCGCGTGCGGCATCGATCCGAAGCAGCATATCGTCTTCAACCAGAGCCAGGTTGCCGAGCATGCGGAACTGGCATGGGTGTTCAATTGCGTCGCCCGCATGGGCTGGCTGAACCGCATGACCCAGTTCAAGGAGAAGGCCGGTAAGGACCGCGAGAATGCCTCGGTCGGGCTGTTCGCCTATCCGACGCTGATGGCCGCCGACATTCTGGTCTATCGCGCGACGCATGTGCCGGTCGGCGATGACCAGAAGCAGCATCTCGAACTGACCCGCGACGTCGCGCAGAAATTCAACAACGATTTCGCCGCCTCGATCGCCAGGCATGGCTTCGGCGATGCGTTCTTCCCGCTGCCGGAGCCGCTGATCCAGGGACCAGCGACACGCGTGATGTCGCTGCGCGACGGTTCGAAGAAAATGTCGAAGTCGGACGCGTCGGATTATTCGCGCATCAATCTCACGGACGATGCCGACGCCATCGCGCAAAAGATCCGCAAGGCGAAGACCGACCCGGAACCGCTGCCGAGCGAGGAAAAGGGGCTTGAGCCGCGTCCGGAAGCCGACAACCTGGTCGGCATCTACGCGGCGCTCAACGGGGTAGCCAAGGCCGACGTGCTGCGCGAATTCGGCGGCGCGCAATTCTCCACCTTCAAGTCGTCGCTGGTCGATCTCGCGGTGACGAAGCTCGGCCCGATCGGCGGCGAGATGAAGCGGCTGGTTGACGATCCCGCCTATATCGACGCGGTCCTCGCCGACGGGTCCGACCGCGCGCGCGCGCTGGCGGCGAAAACCATGACCTCGGTCAAGGACATCGTCGGCCTTGTGCGACGTTAATCGCCGCCTGGGACAGCAACCCTCGCGACGCCTTGTTATGACGGCACGCGCCATGCCAACATCCGTCGCGTGGGAGGATAGCCGATGAGCCGCCGCCGCCGCTCTTACGAATCCGGCCATCAGCCGAAATACCTCGTCGTCGTCGACGATTCGCCGGAATGCGACCGCGCCATCTATTACGCGGCGCGGCGGGCCTCCCGCATCGGCGTCGGTGTGATCATGCTGCGGGTCATCGATACCGAGGACCGCAACCAGCAATGGCTCGGCGTCGCCGACATCATGCGCGCGGAGGCCTATGAGGAGGCCAACGAAGCGCTCGACCGCGCCGCGGGGCGGGCCAATGGCATCGCCGGGATCACCCCCGAGCGGGCGATCCGTGAAGGCTCGTGGATCGAGCAGCTTCTCAAGCTGATCGACGAGGACGAGGATATTGCCACCCTGGTTCTCGCGGCCGGGACCGCAAAGGAAGGGCCCGGTCCCCTTGTTTCGGCGATCGCCCGGACCGCCGGCGAATTCCCGATTCCGGTGGCCATCGTCCCCGGCCAGCTCACGGACGAAGAACTCGACGCGCTGTCCTGAGCCGATCGCGGTTGACCTTGGGGCCTAAAACGCCATCTATAGCGGGACGGGGCCTCTCGAAACGGCCCCCGCTGGAGCCGAATCCGATGTTTATCCAGACTGAAGCCACGCCGAACCCGGCGACCCTGAAGTTTCTGCCCGGCCGCGCCGTCCTCGACGGCACGATGGAGCTGACGAGCCGCGAGCAGGCGGCAAAGTCGCCTCTGGCCGAGCGGCTGTTCGACATTCCGAATGTCAGCGGCGTGTTTTTCGGCTCGGATTTCATCACGGTGACCAAGTCGGCCGGCGAATGGCAGCAGCTCAAGCCGCTGATCCTCGGCGCGATCATGGAGCATTACATGTCCGGCGCGCCGCTCCTGAAGGACGGCGAAGCGGCTGGCGCCGCGGACGAGGCCGAGTTCTTCGACGCCGCCGATGCGGAGACCGTCCAGACCATCAAGGAATTGATCGAGACCCGCGTGCGGCCCGCGGTCGCCAACGACGGCGGCGATATCACGTTCCGCGGCTTCAAGGACGGCATCGTTTTCCTGTCCATGAAGGGCGCATGCTCCGGCTGCCCCTCGTCCACTGCCACCCTGAAGCACGGCATCCAGAACCTGCTGCGGCATTTCGTTCCGGACGTGACCGAAGTCCGTCCGGTTTAAGCCTCTCGCCGTCCCCGCGAAGGCGGGACCCGTATGAGTCCCCGTCCTTTCGGGGACGACGATAGTCCGCCGCATGATTGTCCTTTCCATCGACACCGCGCTGGAAGCCTGCTCGGCTGCAGTCTTCGATTCCGAACGGGACGCGATCATTGCCGCCAATACCGCGATGATGGCGCGCGGCCATGCGGAAGCGCTGATGCCGCTGCTTGATGGCGTGATGCGCGCCGCAGGCATCGATTTCTTCGATCTGGACCGCGTTGCGGTCACCGTCGGGCCGGGCAGTTTCACCGGCTTGCGGGTCGGGATCGCGGCTGCGCGCGGCATCGGGCTTGCTGCAAAAAAGCCGGTGCTCGGCGTCACGACGCTGGCAGCGCTCGCCGCCCCCTCGCTCGCGGCCGATTCGAACCAGCCTGTCGCCGCGGTGATCGATGGCCGTCACCGGCACGTCTATTTCGAATTATACGGCCCTCAGGGCCGGGTACTGCTGTCGCCGCGCATCATTCCGGTCGAGGAGGCCGCGCATGCTGCCGAAGCCGCCTCGGCCTCGCTGGTCGGATCCGGCGCCCGTATGATGACGGAGGTCTGGTCCGACCCGATGAATTTGCCGCGGTGCGACGATCGCGGCGCTCCCGATATCGCCTGGGTGGCGCGGCTCGGCGCCAGGCTGCAACTTCGCGAAGCGCCGCCAAAGCCGCTCTATCTGCGTCCGCCGGATGCCCATCCGCAGACCGCAGCCATCTTGCCGCGCCGAACATGAGATGGCTGTTCGACCTGTTTTCGCCGGCCCGGCCGCCGATCATCTCGGATGCCGCGCCGCGCGACGTTGCGGCGATCGCCGCGCTTCACGCTGCGTCGTTCCGGCGCGGATGGAGCGACGGCGAAATCGAGGGGTTGCTGCTCGATCGCAATGTGCTCACCCATCGCGCCACGATCGGACGCAATTTTGCGGGCTTCGTCATGTCGCGGATGGCGCTGGACGAAGCCGAAGTCCTGTCGATCGCGGTGACTGAGGCTTATCGCGACCGCGCGGTTGCACGAATGCTCATGCGCCACCACCTCGGCCGCCTTGCGGCCCATGGCGTCAAGGACGTTTTTCTCGAAGTCGACGAAGGAAATGTTTCGGCGCTGCGACTTTACCGCCGCGCCGGGTTTGTGGAGGTGGGACGCCGGGACGGCTATTACATGAATCACGGCGGCAAGCCTGCGGCGGCCTTGGTGCTGCGCCGCAACCTGATGTGACCCGCTGGATGATGGACGGCTTTCAGCCGTGAAACTACAATACGCTATGGATCGGAGACGACGGTGGTCGCCAAGCCAACGAACATAAGAACGCTGACCAGCATCGAGGCGCGCTGCGCCGAGAAAGGCATGCGCATGACCGAGCAGCGCCGCACCATC
Source organism: Pseudomonadota bacterium (assembly GCA_023387555.1). GTDB lineage: Bacteria > Pseudomonadota > Alphaproteobacteria > Rhizobiales > Xanthobacteraceae > Pseudorhodoplanes. The sequence goes on along the minus strand of JAEWHY010000172.1, from coordinate 1,401 downwards.
GCGCGCGTGCTCAACGAGGCCGACGACCATCCCGATGTCGAGGAGCTGTACCGGCGCTGCTCAAAAATCGACGAACGGATTTCGATTTCGACCGTGTATCGGACGGTCAAGTTGCTGGAGGATTCCGGCATCATCGAGCGGCACGATTTCCGCGAAGGCCGCGCCCGATTCGAGCAGATTTCGGATGCCCACCACGATCACCTGATCAATCTGCGCACCGGCGAGGTCATCGAGTTCCAGTCCGAGGAAATCGAAAAACTACAATCTGAGGTTGCAAAAAAGCTCGGATACAAGCTTATCGACCACCGCCTGGAACTCTACGCGGTGCCACTGAAGGAGCCGAAGTCCAGCTAGCAGCTGGCTCTCGCCCCTTGAAGCTTGAAAGATCTGCGCTATTTCCTCGCCAACACGCCGCCGTCCGCCACCTCGGCGGGCGGCGAATTCCTTTTTCGGCGGTTTGGATGTATGAAGGTCCGACCCAGGAACCCCGGTATGCCTGTCGCAATTGGACGGAAGGATCAGGACCGTTGACGCATCTCGCGCCGACAGCGCCCCGCAGAGCGGTATGACCGGACCCCGCAAGCTCCATATCAAGTCCTACGGCTGCCAGATGAATGCCTACGATTCGCTTCGTATGGCCGACATGCTGGCACCGGACGGTTTTGCCGAAACCACGGACGCCGCTGACGCGGATCTGGTGGTGCTGAACACCTGCCACATCCGCGAAAAGGCCGCCGAGAAGGTCTATTCCGAGATCGGCCGGCTTCGCATCCTCAAGGACGAGGCCGCCAAGGCGGGCCGTAAGGTGACGATCGCCGTCGCCGGCTGCGTCGCGCAGGCGGAGGGCGCCGAGATCATGCGGCGCGCGCCGGTGGTCGACCTCGTGGTCGGCCCGCAAAGCTATCATCGCCTGCCGGCGCTGCTCGAACAGGCCGAACGCGGTGAGCGGCCGGTCGAAACCGAGTTCCCGGCCGAGGACAAGTTCAATTTCCTGAAGGCGCCCTCGCGCGAGGTCATCCGCGCGCGCGGCGTCACCGCCTTCCTCACCATCCAGGAAGGCTGCGACAAGTTCTGCACCTTCTGTGTCGTCCCCTACACGCGCGGCGCCGAAGTCTCGCGTCCGGTCGCGAAGATCGTCGCCGAAGCCGAGCGCCTGGCCGAAGCGGGAATCCGCGAGATCACGGTGATCGGCCAGAACGTCAACGCCTATCACGGCGAAGGGCCGGACGGGCAGACTGTCACGCTGGCAGAGCTGTTCCAGCGGCTTGCACGGATCGAAGGCGTCGACCGACTGCGCTACACCACGAGCCATCCGCGGGATGTCGACGAGAGTCTGATCGCCGCGCATCGCGATCTGCCCGAACTGATGCCGCAGTTGCACCTGCCGGTGCAGTCCGGCTC
>JAEWHY010000169.1 GCA_023387555.1 Pseudomonadota bacterium | reverse complement strand
CCGACCTTGCGGTCTATACGCCGCTGCAGGAGCGCCGCTTCATCGCGGCGGTGATCGCCTCGAGCTGCGTCGGCCTTGTGGTGGATTCGATCGTGTTCCTATGGCTCGCATTCGGGTCGCTGGAATTTCTCGCCGGACAGGTCCTGGGCAAGGCCTGGATGGTGCTGCTGTCGGTGCCGTTCATCATGTATCTGCGCCGCCGCGACCAGCGGATGAATCTCGGACCGGCCTGATCGATAGAGGGGGACGAAACATGAGCGCGCTCGACGATCTGCGTCAGATCACCACCGGGACCATCACCACGATGCTGCTCAAGCGCGGCATCCGCCACAGCTGGATGATCGGGCCGATGCCGCTGGTGCCCGGCGGCAAGCGCGTCGTCGGACCGGCTTTCACCCTGCGCTTCGTTCCGGTGCGCGAGGATCTCGCGACCCCGGAGAGCTGGGGCAAGCCGATCTCGACCCGCGCCGCAATCGAGGAGATGCCGGAAGGCTGCATCGCGATTGCCGATGCGATGGGCGTGCGCAACGCCGGAATTTTCGGCGACATCCTGGTGATGCGCATGGTGAAGCGCGGCGTGCAGGCGCTGATCACCGACGGCGTGATGCGCGACAAGACCGGCATCCTCAAGACCGGCCTGCCGGTCTGGTGCTCGGGCATCGCCGCGCCCGCATCGGTGAACGGCCTGACCTTCGTCGGCTGGAACGAGCCCATCGCATGCGGCGGCTGCGCGATCTTCCCGAACGACATCATCGTTGCCGACGACGACGGCGCGGTGGTGATCCCGCAGGCGCTGGTCGAGACCATTGCGAAGGAAGGCCTTGAGCACGAGGCCTACGAGGAATGGGTGGTCCGCGAGGTCGAGAAGGGCGTCAAGCTGCCCGGGCTCTATCCGATGAACGAAGAGACCCGGAAGCGCTACGAGGCCGAGCGTCAGAAGAAATAGCGTTTCGGATGCCGGCGCGTCAGCGGGAGCGGTGTTGCCATGTTCGGCCTGTCCAAGGTGCTCGGCTTCTTCGCGCTGCCGTCCAATCTTCTGATCGCGGTGGCGCTGGCCGGCATTCTGTTGATGGCGACCCGCTTTCGCCGGATCGGGCAGGCACTGGTGATCGTCGCTGTTCTGCTGCTTGCGGTGATCGGTATCGCGCCGGTCGGCAACGCCTTGATGCTGCCGCTCGAGGAGCGGTTCCCCAAATGGAAGCCGAAAGGCGCCTCGCCGCACGGGATCGTCGTTCTCGGCGGGGCAATATCGCCCGACGTATCGGCCGCCCGAGAGGATATCGCGCTCAACGAGGCCGCGGAGCGCATGACGGCGATCGCAAGGCTCGCGCGTGAACATCCGCGGGCCCGCATTGTATTCACCGGGGGCAGCGGCCGCCTGTTCAAAGGCGCGAGCGAGGCCGATTTCGTCGCCAGTCTGTTCGAAAGCTTCGGTATTCCGCGCGACCGGATCGTGCTGGAAAACCGCGCGCGCAACACGGTCGAGAATGCGGTCCTCACCAAGGCGCTGGTGCAGCCGAAACCGGCTGAACGCTGGCTGCTGGTCACCTCGGCTCATCACATGCCGCGTTCCGTCGGCATCTTCCGCAAGGCCGGATTTCCGGTCGAGGCTCATCCGGTGGACTTCCGCACGCGGGGTAGCGCGGATCTTGCCGGGCCGTTCGGTTCACTCGCCAGCGGCCTCGCCCGGACCGATGCGGCTATGCATGAATGGGCCGGGCTTGTGGTCTATTGGCTGATGGGACGCACCAGCGAATTCCTGCCCGGACCCCACCCGACCGGCGGCTGCGATACGGCCAAAGAGAGTTGCAGGCCTTAACCCGGCGTTACGGTTACCAAATCGAAAACATTTTGACCGAGACTCGGAGCATGGGGCGCGGAGGGCTCAGGATGCATATCGAGGCGAGGGTCATACCCGTCGAGGGCATATCGAAGGTTCCGGGACTCGCCGAGGCCTTCGATCGGGATCTCGAACAGGCCGCCGAAGCGCGGCGGCAGAAATCGGAATTGCTGCTGCTCAACGTCGCGACGGGACTCGCGGTGCTGCTGGTCTCCTGCGCGTGGGTCGCGCTGGCGCTCGACTGATTATTCCGCCGTCATCGACGCGCTGGCATCGGACGTGAACTGCCGATTCCACATGACGATGACGATCGCGGCGGTGGTGGCGAACAACAGCCACGGCGACACGAACCATCCGAGATAGCCGAGCGCGAAGAAGAATGCGCGCTGGCCGCGGTTGAAATGCCGGCCGGCCGATTCGCATAGCCTCGCGGTCCGCAGCGCATGCCGCTTGGCGTCCGGATTGTCCTTTTCCGCCGAGGGCGGCATCGCGCCGATCATGATCGCGACGTAGTTATAGAGCCGGTAGGCCCAGGCGAATTTGAAGAACGCGTAGACGAAGATCACCGCCAGCCCGATCACCTTGATTTCCCAAAGCATGCGCGAACTCTGAACGCCGAACGGCAGCGTCGCCACGATGCTGATGAGATCGTCGGTCGAGCGCATGACGGTCAGAGTGCCGCCGACCGCGATCAGCGAGGTCGAGGCAAAGAACGCGGTGCCGTTCTGCAGCGAGGCCATGATCTGCGCATCCACCATGCGCATGTCGCGGCGCAGCATCTCCCGCATCCAGTTGTCGCGGAAAATGTGCATCCGCGAATTGAGGCCGGTGCGGCCATGGGCGGTCCACTCCAGGACGAAGGCATAGCCGAGCCAGCAAACGACGAAAAAGGCGAGGGCAAGCAGGTCGGGCAGGCTGAACAGCATCATCATGTCGGGCTCGGGACCGGTCGCGATTTCATCAGGCCGTTTCCACAGGATCAAAACGACAATCGGAGATTGTAAATCAGTCGAGGAAGGCGTATTAGACTAAAGTCGTACGCTCAAAAGCGTCCAACAGCCGCGGCGGCGCCTCGGCGCTCGATGCAGTGGCCCTCCGCAGCATACCGAGGAGACGGCCTATGGCACAGGATGAGACCCATCAACCCCAGGAATCGATGCTGTCCACCGCGCTGTGGACGGGTGGGGCGCTCGTAGTTGTCCTGCTGGTCGCGATCTACATGGCGATGTAGCCAATGTCGTCGCGTCCGATGCGAGCGGCGCGGCATACCCGCGCCGCTTTGATCTGTCTTGAATGCGGCGCGACATTTCGTGAAGCTGAGCTTCGAAAATCCGGAGCGCGCCATGTCCCAATCCATCACCACAAGCGTCAACTCGCTGGTCGAAGCGGCCGAGAAGGAGATCGAGAATCTGTCGGTCGAACAGGCCATCGGTCTGCACGGACGCGAGGATGTCGTGCTGGTCGATATCCGCGACATCCGCGAATTGCAGCGCGAGGGCCGGGTGCCGGGCGCCTTCCATTGTCCGCGCGGCATGCTCGAATTCTGGATCGACCCGCAGAGCCCGTATCACAAGCCGACTTTCGCGCAGGACAAGAAGTTCGTGTTCTTCTGCGCCGGCGGCATGCGTTCGGCGCTGGCGGCGCACACCGCGCAGATG
>JAEWHY010000069.1 GCA_023387555.1 Pseudomonadota bacterium | reverse complement strand
GCGTCGCGCCTTGCGAGCAGCGCCCGGTTCTTCGGCGCCAGCTCGCGGACGATCGCCGAAAAGCCCGACCAGAAGGCAGCCGGATCGATGCCCGTCCCCGGGATGGCCTCGTCATTGACGAAATCATGGAGCACGCGCGCGACGGACAATCCGTCGATCTGAACCGTGTCGGACAATGCGAAATCCTTCGTTGCCGTCGTAGCCTGGGCCCGTTCAACACATGCCCGCACGGCACGTCAATGGTGAAACGGAGCTGCATCCGTTGCACCGACGCCGCGCGGCGGGCGCGAGCCTGCCGCAACAGTTCGCAATTTTCGAGGGGGGCGGAAAATCGCATGCTTCCTGTCGGCATCGATGCGGGTTGACCGTCCTTGGCGAAACGCCGAGACACGCCGGCCGGCGAAGCGATCGGCGCAGCGATCAGCCAGGAGGGACGACCGTGACCAAAGCCGAGACCGTCACCATCGAGAACGTGCTGCAGCCCGGCAAGACCTACAGCGCCAACGCCGCCAAGTACGAAGCGATGAAGCGCGCCGTGCTCGCCGTGCTTCCCGTTTCCGCCCCCGGCGTCATGGTTGCCGAACTGCAGGCCGCCGTTCTGCCGCACCTGCCGGAGGAACTGTTTCCGGGCGGCGCCAAGGCCGGCTGGTGGGTCAAGGCGGTGCAGCTCGACCTCGAGGCCAAGCGGATGGTCGCCCGCGGCCCCAAGGCTCCGGTGCGGCTTCATCGCCTCTGACACAAGCGCAGCCGAAGAGAGCGGAAACGCAAGCCGAGCGGCGCTACACGGCGATCCGCGGTCGACCGGTCGCGACCGCCACCACATGCGCTTCGATGAAGCTGCGCTGGCCCTCGATTACGGCCGCCTTCAGGTCGCGCGTCACTTCGATTTCGGCGGCATCGGTGCCGGCGGCCAGCGCCCGCTCGCCGGCGATGCGCCGCACCTCGGCTTCCGCCGCTTCCAGCGCGGCGGCCTCGTCGGTGAAATCGCGCAGGGTTTCACCCACGCTCAGCCGGAACAGACCTTCCTTCGGCTGGGCGACGGTCGCCTCGGCGCTGACCCGCACCTGGCCGACGACGGCGCCGAGCGCATTGGCGACGTCGGTATCGCCGGGAACGATGCAGCGGTTGCCGACCAGCGGCTCCAGCCCCGCATAGTGGAGCGGCGCGGAGGCGCCGAGCCCGACCACCGGCCGGTCGAGAGCGACGGTCAGCCTGGCGATCGCGTGGTGGCGGTCGAGCCCGCGCTGCACCAACGCATGCGCCACCGTCGCGGCGCCCTCCAGCCCGTCCTCGGCGAAGGCGGTCTCCAGGATCACCTCCGCGGAACGCCGTGTCACGGCGTTGAGCACGCGCGCCGAGATCGCCTCGGGGCTTTCGGCGATGGGCTGGCCGCGGCCGTCGCGGCGGCGCGCGAACAGCTCCGCGCCCAGCCGCGCGGCGGCGGCGTTCCAGTTGGCCTGGCGGCCCAGCACATGGGCGGCATCCGAGGGGGTGAAGCCGGCGACATGCACCAGCCCGCGCGACACCAGCCGGTTCAGCGTCGCGTTCTGGGCGGTCGAGGTCAGCAGCGTGTCGAGCGGCAGCGGTTCCGCGCCGATCAGATCGTAAAGCTTCGCCTCGGCGCTGGTGAGGCCGGCTGCGAGCCGCTCCGGCACGCCCGTGCGGAAGGCGAGCCGCCCGTCCATGCGCCCCGGATTGGGCGCCCTGAGCTGGCGTTCCAGCGCATCGGTGACCGCGGCGCCGTGCTGCATTGCGGCAAGCGCCAGCGGCACCAGCCGGCGGGGGCCGAGCGCGATTGCGGGATTGAGGCCGCCCTCGGTGAGCGACACTTCGGAATCACCGCCGAGGCCGAAGGTGCGCATGGCCACCGCTTCAACCATGGTGCGGAAGCCGCCGACGGTCGCACCCTCCGGATCGAGCCGCGGCCGGCCGCGATCGAGCACGGCGACGTCGGTGGTGGTGCCGCCTATGTCGGACACCACGGCATCGTCGAGCCCGGTCATGTGGCGTGCGCCGACCAGGCTGGCCGCGGGGCCCGACAGGATCGTCTCGATCGGCCGCGAGCGCGCGAAGGCGGCGGACACCAGCGCCCCGTCGCCGCGCACCACCATCAGCGGAGCGCGGATGCCGCGGCGCTCCAGAAACCCTTCTGTGGCCGCAATCAGCCGGTCGATCATGGCGACGAGGCGGGCGTTGAGCAGCGTCGTCAGGGCGCGGCGAGGCCCGCCGAGCTTCGACGTCAGTTCGTGGCTGGCCGTCACCGGCAGGCCCGTCCTTTCCCGGATCAGATCGCGCGCCATCACCTCGTGCGCCGGGTTGCGGGTTGCGAAATAGGCGCAGACCGCAAAGCCCGAGACGCTCCCGCCGAGTTCCGGCAAGGCTGCCTCGAGCGGCGCCAGATCGAGCGGCTGGGCATTGCCGTGCACGTCGTGGCCGCCACCGCAGAACAGGACGGGATCGTTGCCGAGCGCAGCCTTGAGGCCGTCGCGCTCCAGGTCCTTTTCGGAAAAGCCGATCATGACCAGCCCGACGCGCCCGCCCTGCCCTTCGACCAGCGCATTGGTGGCGAGCGTGGTCGACATCGACACCAGCTTCACGGTCGAGGGGCTGACGCCGGCCTTCTGCAGAACCGCGTCGACGGCCCCCGAAATGCCGACGGCAAGGTCGTGGCGTGTCGTCAGGGCCTTCGCCTTGGCGACGACGCCGGCCGTCTCCGACCACAGCACGGAGTCGGTATAGGTGCCGCCGGTGTCGATGCCGAGATAGAGCGGGCGCTCACTCTTTTGCGTCATGGGCTGCTCGTCGCATCCGAAGAGGTCAGCGCCCCTTAGCGGATCGGACCGGGCGGCGAAAGGCACGGCACCGCTGGCGCAGCCTTTGCCCCGGCCTGGCGCATTTCACATCAGCGCCTGCAGGCCATCGCCGATCAGCTTCACGCCGACAGCCGCGAGCAGCAGGTGGATGATCAGGAAGAAGCGGTCGGGTTCGATGCGGCGCACGATCCAGATGCCGGCGAAGGTGGACGCGATGGCCACGGGCGAGAGGATCAGCGACACGCGCAGGTTTGTCCAGCTGAGCTGTCCGAGCGCGATGAACGGCGCCACCTTGATCCAGTTGACCGTGGCGAAAAAGACGACGCTGGAGCCGACGAAGAGGTCGCGCGAGAGGCGGCGGCGCAGCGCGTAAACCTGGAAGGGAGGCCCTCCGGCATGCGCGACCATGCTGGCGAAGCCCGCCACACCACCCCAGAACCAGCCGGACAGGGTAGCAG
>JAEWHY010000067.1 GCA_023387555.1 Pseudomonadota bacterium | reverse complement strand
TTGAACAGCATCGCCAGGGGGTCAACATCGCTCACTCCGATAAAAAGCTGACCCCTCCCCGTCGCGCACGCAGCCAGGTTTACGCAGGCTGCGTAAACCTGGCTGCGAAGCGCGCCGACCCTCCCCTTCCAGGGGAGGGTAAGGGAAAACGTGGCTTCGTCTTGCCAAGAAAACGCAGGCCATGACCGCTCCGTCGAACCCATCCACCCCCCTGCTCGCGATCCGTAACGTCACCACGATGTACGGCAACATCGTCGCGCTGCGCGGCGTCGATCTGGAGGTCTATCCCGGCGAGATCGTCACGCTGATCGGCGCCAATGGCGCCGGCAAGTCGACGCTGATGATGACGATCTTCGGCAATCCGCGCGCCAGCGAAGGCCAGGTGCTGTTCGAGGGACGCGACATCACGCAGATGCCGACCCACGAGATCGCCCGCCTCGACATCGCGCAGTCGCCGGAGGGCCGGCGCATCTTCTCGCGCATGACGGTGATGGAAAATCTGCAGATGGGCGCCGCGGTGATCGGCAACGCCCATTTCGACGAAGACCTCGCGATGATCTTCACGATGTTCCCGCGCATCAAGGAACGCATCAACCAGCGCGGCGGCACTTTGTCCGGCGGCGAACAGCAGATGCTGGCGATCGCGCGCGCGCTGATGTCGCGGCCGCGGCTGTTGCTGCTCGACGAGCCATCGCTCGGCCTTGCGCCGCTGATCGTGAAGCAAATCTTCGACATCATCGCCGACCTCAACGAACGCACCGGCCTGACCGTGCTGCTGGTCGAGCAGAACGCCTTCCACGCGCTGCGACTCGCCGACCGCGGCTATGTGATGGTCAACGGCGCGATCACCATGTCGGGGACCGGGCGCGAATTGCTCGCCCGCCCGGAAATCCGCGCCGCCTATCTCGAGGGCGGCCGCCGGGAGCCCGCATGACCCTTGACGCGGTCATCCCCCTTTACGCGGTCATCGCCCTCTACGCGGTCATCGCCGGGCTTGACCCGGCGATCCATCGTTCGAAGATGCGATGGATGCGCGGATCAGGTCCGCGCATGACAACGGCTGGCTCCGTGGAGGCCTAGCGCCAATGCTCAGCACCATCGGCCATGTTTTTTATGAGGAAGATTCGTTTCTCGTTTTCCTCCTGGTCACCATCATCCTGGGCGGCGGCGCCGCCTTTCTGGCCGGCCGCGCCATCGCGCTGACCTGGCGGCCGTGGTGGCAAGTGCCCGCCTACATGCTGATCCTGGGCGGCGCGGTGCGGTTCTTCCACATGGCGCTGTTCGAGGGCCACCTGCTCTCCCCGCATTACTACGTGGTAGACACCGCAGTCTGTTTCCTGTTCGGATTCTGGGGCTACCGGATGACAAGAGCCGCCCAGATGGCCGAGCAATATGGCTGGCTGTACCGGCGCTCCGGCCTGACCGCCTGGGCAAAAAAAAGGCCGGCGCCAAACGCCGCAGCCTCGAAATCCGGCTGACCTTTGTCCCGCTTTGTCGTTTAATCGGACATCCGGCGGGCCGATTTGCGGCACCATCAACCCGCCACGTGTTTGCTTACACCTTTTCACCAGGGAGTTTCGAATGAAACGGATCACCGCGCTCGGCTTGGCGCTCGGCTTCGCCGTCGCGCTGTCGGGCCAAATCTCGAGTCCGGCGCATGCGCAGGTCAAGTTCGCCGTTGCCGGTCCGCTGACCGGATCGAACGCCGCCTTCGGCGCGCAGCTCAAGAACGGTTTCGAACAGGCCATCGAGGACATCAACGCCGCCGGCGGCATCCAGGGCCAGAAGATCACCACTTCGGTTGGCGACGATGTCGGAGATCCCAAGCAGGGCGTCTCGGTCGCCAACAAGTTCTCCGCCGAGGGCGTGAAGTTCGTGGTCGGACACTTCAATTCTGGCGTCACCATGCCGACTTCGGAAGTCTATCAGGAGAACGGCATCCTCGCGATCACGCCGGCCTCGACCAATCCGCGCGTCACCGAGCGCAACATGTGGAACATCTTCCGCACCTGCGGCCGTGACGACCAGCAGGGCTCGGTGGCGGCCGCCTATATCCTCAAGCACATGAAGGGCAAGAAGATTGCCGTCGTGCATGACAAGACCACCTACGGTCAGGGCCTCGCCGACGAGACCCGCAAGGCCATGAACAAGGGCGGCATGAAGGAAGTGCTCTACGAGGGCATCAACCTCGGCGACAAGGACTTCTCGGCGCTGGTGTCGAAGATCAAGGCGTCGGGCGCCGACCTCGTCTATTGGGGCGGCCTGCATACCGAAGGCGGCCTCTTGGTGCGCCAGATGCGCGACCAGGGCGTGAAGGCGCCGCTGTTCGGCGCCGACGGCATCACCTCCGACGAATTCGCCGCGATCGGCGGACCGGGCGTCGAAGGCACGCTGATGACCTTCGCACCGGATCCCCGCAAGCGCGCGGAAGCCAAGGCGGTGATCGAGAAATTCCGTGCCAAGAAGTTCGAGCCGGAAGCCTACACGCTCTACAGCTACGCGGCCGTCCAGGTCATGAAGCAGGCAGCGGATGCGGCCAAGTCGCTCGATCCGAAGAAGGTCGCGGCCCAGATCAAGTCCGGCCAGAAATTCCAGACCGTGATCGGCGAACTGACCTTCGACAAGAAGGGCGACATCACCCGTCCGGACTATGTCGTATACGTCTGGAAGAAGGGCGCCGACGGCAAGATCACCTACGAGGAACTGCCGGCCAACATGCAGGGCTCGTAACGCCCCGCACGGCAAAGTCAGCAAAGCCCGCCCTCACCGGCGGGCTTTTTGATTGGGCTATGGGGGTCAAGCCGCCCCGGTTCCGCTGTTCATTGTTTTCTCGAAGAGAAACATCTCCTCTGCATCAGGAAAATCGTCCGAACCCGTTCCGTGTGGATTGGGATGATGGGCGTTATAGAACGCGACGATTTTGAAGCCGCATCGGTTCAGGTAGAAGTGGATATTCCGCTTCTCGAAGTATGGCGTGACGGTGCGCCAGACGCGCGTTTGCGGATACCGGGCTTCGATGGCGGCCCAAGCAATCCGACCGATGCCGGCCCCCTGTTGACCAGGCTTGATGAAAAACAGATCGAGAGAATTCTCGTTGGTCACCGGGTCGATCGTCAGGACGCACCCACCGACATGATCCTTATCGCGCAATATGCGCAGGACCACAGCGTTGGGTGCTGACATGGCTCGATCGAGCTCACTGTCGGAAGGGATTGGTCCGTCGGGCAAGGGACCATATTCCGCGATGACTGCTTCAGAAAACGCTGTTTGCAGCTCGCTTTTGAAAGCCGCATAACCGGCGGGGTCGAGTTCCGCGAGTGAAATGGGTGCAGTTGTCATCCGCGCGCCTGTAATCTCGACCAGTGGCCGTTTCGCGGCGCTGTTCGCTGTGAGGCGTGCGGGCTCGCAAGCCCCGCGTCGGACCGAAACGGCAAAGCCCGCTTTCACGGCGGGCTTTTGCTTTTGAGAGCCGGTCCTTGCAGCCTCGTCGGCGGGCCATCGCAACGGCGGCGGCTCAGCGACGCTGATATTTCGTGAACACGAAGTCGCGGTCCTGCACCAGCGTATGGCAGGCGTGGCAGGTGTTGGCGAAATCCGGCGCGTCGCCGAATGCCTTCCACGTATCGGACGATCCGTCGGGCTTGAACGTGGCATAGCCCCATCCGTTCGTGTCCGGAAACCGCTTCGCGTCCTTCATCGTGAATGAGACCTCGGCCAGTGCTCCCGGCACGAAAGCGCCGTAAGCCGATTGCGGATCGCGCGCCTTCCGCCACTCGATCTTGGCCATCATCGCGCCGTCGGGAACGGCCGTTCCATTCGCCGGGATGCCGCGCTTGAAGGCGTCGATCATCACCGCGTTTCCGAGGATCACCTTGATGCAGCCG
>JAEWHY010000057.1 GCA_023387555.1 Pseudomonadota bacterium | reverse complement strand
GTAACGATGAAGGCAGTATCCATCGCGCTCGCGGCTGCATCGACGACAAGCTCGATCGGTCCCACCATATCGAGATCCCGATCGAGCGGCGCACTGGTCCAGGTGAGCAGGGCGGGCGGATCGGTTTCGCTCGCATGGTCGCGGTTGAGACCAGCGCCAAGTGTCATCATCGCACGGTTTCCGGCCGCGCCCTCTTCGGTAGCGAGCACGCCATCAGCGCGTAGCGCATAGTCGCGATAGCTCACACCTGGCACCGGCCAGCAATCCGCCTCGCGGAAGCCCTCCGCACCCGGCAGGATGTAACGGATGCGCGGCCCTTCAAGGATGCCGGTGTTCCTACCCTTCAGCCAGTGATCGAACCACGCCAGCGCCTCGACATGCAGGCTTTCCCACGGCCAGGTCAGACCATAATCGCCGAGCATCGTAACGCGAACATGCTGGCTGTTTGTCAGCGCATTGAAGGCGGGAAAGGTCGACGGCAGATGCAGCGGCACATTCTGCCAGTCGCAGCCGAGATAGACCGGCACTTCCACCTTGTGGAGTAGCGGCATCAGGTTGCGCTCCTCCCACCACGGGTCTCGCAACGGTCTCTCGACCGCGACCGCGCGCCAGTAATCGTCCCACGGATGCGGATCGTGATGCAGCTTCATCAGAAGCCTCAGCGCGGTGACGGTGGCTTCGCCGTTCATGGTGGCGAATTTCCGGTGCACGGCGGGAAGATGCAGAACCGCGCGGACGGCCTCGATCAGTTTGCTGCGCAGGAAGCTATCGGAGAGTTTCGACGTCATGCCGAGGACCGACAGAAACGGCGTGATGAACGAACTCGAGAACAAGCCGTTATGCATCACGGCTTCGTAGAGGTCGGCCGTGACCGCGACCGGGAAGATCGCCTTGAGATGCGGCGGCCGCTCGACCGCAGCTTCCAGCTGAGTCATCGCGAAATAGCTAATGCCGACCATGCCGACATGACCGTCGCACCAGGGCTGCGTCGCCGCCCACTCGACAAGGTCGTACATGTCGCGGCGTTCCTGCGCATCGAACAGGCCAAAGGTGCCGCCGGAGCCGCCGGTGCCGCGCAGATTGACGATCAGATGCACATAACCCCGCGGCACGAAGAAATCGCTCGCGCCGGCCTCGATGAAGCCGGCGGGCGCGCCGAGATCCTGGATTTGCCGCGGATAGGGCGAGGCTGCGATCAGCACCGGATAGCGGCCGGGTTCGGCCGGTCGGTGCACATCGGCCAGCAACGTGATCCCGTCGCGCATCGGGACTGCGACATTGTTGTCGCGGGCCATCGTGAACCGCGGCTCTGAAAGATCTCGATAGGTACGGCCGGACGTCTGCGGGCCGTTGAGCTGGCGCTGGCCGGGTTCGGTTCCTGCAACAGACATGCGCTACACTTTCGGCTTCCGGAACACCACGAAGTGCGAGATCGAGAAATTGACCAGGAAACTCGCGGCGATCGCCAGCAGCTTGGCGTAAAGCACCGGCATCACCATCGCGGCCAGCACCAGCGTCGTGGTCGCGGCGATCAGCCCGAGCGCCTGCGATACGACGAAGGCCAGATAGGCCTTGAGCGTGAGCTTCCGCCCGGACTCGGCGGCAAACGTAATGAATGAATTCATCACATAGGACCCGCTCACCGCCACGGTCCAGGCCAGCACATTGGCGACCACAAGCGACGGGGTCAGATATTTCAGCGCCAGCAGGAACAGCCCGAGGTCGATCAGCGTATTGACGACGCCGATCGAGGCGAAGCTCACCACCTTCAGCATGAGGGCCTGCCGCCGCAAAGCCGCCACGGTGCGCTGCAACAGGCTCGGTGGTTTCGTCGAATCCGGCATTCGGCCGTTAACTTTCTGAAAAATCGGCGCTTTCTGAACAAAAGCTCATGCAACATCCAGCGCTTGCGCTATATGTAAGACGCAAGCTACGCAAGCGCTCGTGGAGCATGTCTGATCCAAGCGCCACCCAATTCGATTTGGCGAGTGGTGCTTCAAAAAAAACGCGGATCCGGGCTGCGAGCGTAGAACAGGACCACCAGGACGGCGCGACATGCCGACGAAGGCAGGACGGGACACACCAGCATCGGGATCGCTTGGGCGCAAGCACGCCGGGGCGTGTCTCTCGATCGTGGTGCCCTGCTTCAATGAAGCCGACAACCTGCCGGCGTTTCACGCCCGGCTCTGCGAAGCCGCACAGGCGCTGCGCGAGAAGCGCGGCCTCGCGGTGGAAGTCGTCTATGTCGACGACGGCTCGCGCGACAACACTTACGCGGTCGCAAGCGCCCTTCCCGCCATCGGCCTTGACGTACAAACGCTGTCGCTGTCCCGCAATTTCGGCAAGGAAGCGGCGCTGATGGCGGGGATGCAGCATGCGCGGCATTCCGCATTGCTGTTCATGGATGGCGACGGGCAGCATCCGCCGGCGCTGATCGATCGGCTGGTCGGGCATTGGCTCGATGACGGCTACGACGTGATCTACACCGCCAAGGCGCATCGCGACGAGGAATCGCTGCTGCGCCGTGCCGGCGTGAAAACGTTCTACACGCTCGTCAATTTCCGCGCGCGCCACAGGATTCCGGAAGACGCCGGCGACTTCCGCCTGCTTTCGCCGCGCGCCGCCGACGCGCTCAGGCGCATGCCGGAGCGCAACCGCTTCTTCAAGGGATTGGCGAGCTGGATTGGCTTTCGTCAGTTGCGCGTCGATTACGAACCGGACGAGCGCAGCCACGGCCGCACCAGCTGGAATTTCGGCTCGCTGATCGGATTGTCGATCGAAGGGCTGACGTCATTCTCGGTGGCGCCGCTGCGGGTGGCGAGTCTGCTCGGCATTCTGCTTGCGACCGGCGCGCTGATTTTCGGCATGGCCATCCTCTACGAGACCCTCATGTACGGCAAATCGGTTCCCGGCTATCCGTCGGTGGTGGTCGGCCTGATGGTGCTTGGCGGCGTCCAGCTGGTCATGATCGGCGTGCTCGGCGAATACATCGGAAAAATCCTGTCGGAGCAGAAGGCGCGGCCGGTGTATTTCGTGGCCGAGCATCAGACCCGCAGCGAAGCCGATGAAGCAGCCGGCGAAGACCGTACCGGCGCAGCCGCCTGAAACCATGACCGAGCTTCGGCGCATCGTCCTGTGCGCGGACGATTACGGCATCTCGCCCGGCGTCAATGCCGCGATCCGCGAACTCATTGCGCAGGGCCGTCTCAATGCCACCTCGGCGATGGTGGTGGCGCCCTCGCTCACGGCAGCGGAAGCTGCGGCGCTCGCCGGTCTGCGGCGCAACGCACCGCATCTGCAGATCGGTCTGCATTTCACCCTGACCGCGCCGTTCCGTCCGAGCAGCGAGACCTATGCGCCGCTCCGGCAGGATGCGTTCCTGCCGCTGCCGGCGACGCTCGGCAGCGCGCTGATCGCTCGCCTCGACCGCGATCGCACCGCGCATGAATTGCGGGCCCAGATCGCCGCTTTCTCGACGCTGTTCGGGTTCCTGCCGGATTACGTCGACGGCCATCAGCACGTTCAGATCTTCCCGCAGATCCGTGACGCCGTGGTGTCGGTGCTGCGGGACACACTGCCCGATGCCTGGCTGCGGCAATGCGGCCGGGTGACGCCGCTGTCGGCGCGCGTCGCCGATCGCAAGGGCCTGCTGCTCGACATGCTGAGCATGGGGCTGCGCAAGCGGGCCACGGCGGCCGGCATCGCCGTCAATCCTGGGTTTGCCGGATCGTATGACTTCGCGTCCGATCCCGATTTCGCAGCACTGTTCCCGAATTTCCTCAACGGTCTGCCGCAGGGCGGCGTCATCATGTGCCATCCCGGCTTTGTCGATGACGAACTGAAGGCGCTGGATCCGCTGACGCATCTGCGCGAGCGCGAATACGCCTATTTCGCTGGCGAGGCGTTCCCGGAAATTTTGCGCGAGCGGCGCGTCACGTTGTCGTGACACCTCCCCGGCAGGCAGCCGGCTTCCTACATCAGGAATGTCTGCAATTGCGGACGTGAAGGAGGACCAATGACACCGCAGGAACGCAAACTGGTCGAAGACCTGTTCGAACGGCTTGCGACTCTCGAGCGCAATCCGCGCGAGCCCGAGGCCGAGGAACTCATCCGCGCCGGGTTGCGCCGCGCGCCGAACGCAACCTACGCACTGGTGCAGACCGTGCTGCTGCAGGACGAAGCGCTGCGGCAGGCGAATGATCGGATCCGCGAACTCGAGCAGTACGAAGAACCGCAGCCGCAGGGCGGCGGAGGCTTTCTCGATTCCATGCGCGATGCGGTGTTCGGTGGCGGCAGCCCCCGTACATCCGTCCCGCCGACCGGCGGCGGCCGCCCCATGGGTGTCCCGCCGGGCTTCCAGCGCTCGAGCGATCCGTATCAGACGCCAGGGGCCGCCCCGCAGCCGCAACAGGCCGAAGCGGCGCGCCCCGGGGCTGGCGGCTCGTTTCTCGGCACCGCGGCCGCGGCAGCGGCCGGCGTGATCGGCGGCTCGCTGTTGATGAATTCGCTCAAGGGCGCATTCGGCGGCGACCAGGCCAAGGCGCAGGGCCTCGGCGACACATCCGGCCAGGACGCATCCAGCGCTGCGGCGAGCCCGTGGGGCGATGCCTCGTCTGGCGGCGGGGATCTTGCACGCCAGGCCGGCCTCGACAACATGGGGCAGCCGGGCGGCGACAGCGACCGCGCAGGCTTTGCCGATCAGGACCAGCGCCACGGGATGGATGAAGGCGGGATGCTGCCCGAAGACGATGGCGGCTTCGACGACATGGATTTCGACTTCGATCACTGATCGAACGTCCTGCGAAACAGCGAAAGGCCCGCTCGACGAGCGGTCCTTTTTTTTGACCGGGCCGGCCGTGACCGCCGAAGGCTGGGGTCCTTCAAGCGGCCGCGAGGCCGGCCCGCTGATCGCCGCATTCGCGATCAGATGACGATGACCCTGGTGCCGACCTTCACCCGCTCATAAAGGTCAGTGACATCCTCATTGCGCATCCGGATGCAGCCGGACGACACCGCTTGCCCGATGGTCCATGGCTCGTTCGAACCGTGGATACGGTAGAGCGAGGAACCGAGATACAGCGCGCGCGCGCCGAGCGGATTGTCCGGGCCGCCGGCCATGAAATGCGGCAGGTCCGGGCGGCGGGCCAGCATCTCCTTCGGCGGCACCCAGTCCGGCCATTCCGCCTTGCGGGTGACAGTTTTCACACCGGCCCAGGTGAAGCCCGGACGGCCGACGCCGATGCCGTAGCGCAGCGCGGTGCCGTCATTCTGCACGAGATAGAGGAAGCGCTCCGGCGTATTGACGATGATCGTGCCCGGCTTTTCCTTGCCGGCGTACGGAACCACCTGTTTCGCATAGCGCGGATCGAAGCCGCGCGAGGGCCCCTGATCTGGCCCGCGGTAGACCAGCGGCGGCGTGCCACCGGCGTCCTGATACATGCCGGGCTGGTAATAGCCGGGCGCGCGGCCGTACTCGGGCTCCGTGGACGAACCCGGATAAACCGGCTGCCGGGATCGCGGCTGCGGACCGGCCTGTCCGCCGCTGAACAGGAACTCGATAAATCCGCCACCCATATTCTGCGCGTGGGCCGGCGACGGGTGAAACGCAGTGCCGGCAACACCGGACAGGACTGCGACAATGACAAGACCAGAACGCTTCATCGACGCTACTCGCACTTGCTGACTGTCGGCGCGCCCGCAAAACATCGCGCGCTATTCATGCGATCGAGTACATGGGAAAAACCGATGCGAATGGTAAACAGGCGCGCGGCAACGGCGCGCTAACCACGATGGCGCGGTCTTTACCTGCGATTAGCGTTTATTTTGCGTGAAGCGCCGTGGTTAACGCTTCGCTTCAAACGCGGCGAGAACAGGCCGCCGTGCCGCATGAACCGCGCATTAAGCCGCGCCTGCTATCACATGCGCGGGGGACACCATGGCTGCGCAACGCAAGGTTTTCCGTATCGAGGAGATGCTGCAGGACGAGGACGAGCCGCATGTTGCGCTCGCTCCGCATGCAGAGGTCACTCCATCCGAAGTCATCGCCGAGCTGCGCGCGCTCCGCGCACTGATGGAGCAGCATCTGCCGGCCGCCGCACCGATGCGCGCTGCATCAGACGGCGCATCGCAGGAGATGCGCAAACTCAAGATCGAACTCGATGTGATCGGCGACGCGATCAAGCAGACCCGCTCCGAAATCGTTTCGTTGCAGGATCAGGGCTTCGACTCATCGCGCGTCGCACGCGTGGCCAAGGAGCTCGAAGCGGTGTTCGACGACACCTCGGGCGCGACCGATCGCATCCTCAAGGCGGCCGAGGATATCGACCAGCGGGTGCAGGCGCTGATGGGCCTTGTCAGGAGCGGCCATGAACACGGGCTCGTCCAAGACATCCAGGACCACGTCACTGAAATCTTCGAGGCCTGCAATTTCCATGACGTGACCGGTCAGCGCATCTCGAAGATGACGGCAACCGTCAGAATGTTCGAGGACCATCTGGCGCGCATGATGGAAATCTGGAGCGTGATCGAGCGCTTCAATGTGGATGCGGCGCAATCGGTCGCAGGCCATCTTGACGGACTGCTCAACGGTCCGAAGCTGAATGGCGACAGCGGCCATTCCACCCAGGACGAAATCGACAAGCTGTTTCACTGAACGGTCCATGATGCGTCGCGAGCCTGTCGAGATATCGCCGGGGCCGGATGCGGCGTCGCGCGGACGCTTCCCCGTCTGTGCTCGATTTTCGTGAAAAAGCGGCGACGCCCCTGCACCCGCCATTCAGCATTGACGCCGATGGCGCCTGCACGTGCCCGTTGATAGGCTAACGTATCCGCAACCCCGCGGGTCAAGCCTGTCGCAGGAGCAAGAGCATGACGTCCGACTTCACGCGGCGCAAATTTCTCACCGCCGCAGCAGGCGCAACAACCGTTGGCCTGACGCCCGCGGCGTCACTTGCGCCGAGCGTGGCGGCAACCGCGGGAAGCGGCCTGCCGCTGCCGAGCGCCGCGCCGTTCGACACCGTGGTCGTGCTGATGATGGAAAACCGCTCGTTCGATCACTTCCTCGGCTGGCTGCCGGGATCGAACGGCCGGCAAAAAGGATTGCGCTACCCCGACGAGAGCGGCGTGATGCATGAGACCTGGGCGATCGCGCCCGATTTTCAGGGATGCCATTACCAGGACCCGGATCACACCTGGAAAGGCATCGCCGTTCAATATGCGGACGGCCGCTGCGACGGCTTTCTCAAGACCCGCACCGACCGCACGCTGCCGGCCGATCTGTACCCGATCAGCTATTACGGCAAGGCCGATCTTCCCATCATGGCGGCGCTGGCGGAGAACTACACTACCTTCGACAACTACTTCTGCTCGATGATGGGGCCGACCTGGGAAAACAGGCTCTATCAGCTGACCGGCACCACGCAGGTCGGCATGGACGAAGTGATCGATCACTTTCCGACCACCGACGCAGAGCGGCCCTGCGCCATCCAGACCACGATCTTCGATCGCGTGCGCGCCGCCGGATTGCGGACCGCCTATTACTATCATGGCGAGCCCATGACCGGCCTGTTCCAGAACAAGCGCTACGACGACATCGCCTTCAGCATTGATCGCTTCTTCGAGGACGCCCGGCGCGGCGATCTTGCCAATGTGGTGTTCGTCGATCCGGATTACACCGACGACGCCGAGGACCGCGGCACATCGAACGATTATCACCATCGCGGCAATTTGCTGGTGGCGGAGGGATTTCTGGCGCAGGTCTACAATGCGCTGAAGGACAGTCCGCAATGGGGACGCATGGTGTTCGTGCTGAACTTCGACGAGCACGGCGGGTTCTTCGATCATGTCGTGCCGCCGCGCTGCGAAGACGAGACCGTACAGACCGGACCGGGCCCTTTCCCCAATCTCAGGCGGCTGGGCTTTCGCGTCCCGGCCATCGCGATGGGACCTTTCGCGCCGCGCAAGATCGAAAGCGCGGGTCATTACGAGCATTGCTCGGTGCTCAAGATGATCGAATGGCGATGGGGCCTCGAGCCGCTGACGGTGCGTGACCGCACGGCGAAGAATTTTGCCGAGGCGCTCGACTTCTCGGCGCGCCGCGAAGCCATCAGCCTGCCCGACTTCGCGCCGCCGCCCAATCTCGGCTGCTGAGGCGCCCAGGCCCCGTTCCGACGGGCCGAGCGGCCGGCGCGGCTCTGCGCCCGGCCATCCTCCATGGACGCGGCTGTTGTGGTAGAGAGCGGTCCTGAACCATGACCGCTTTGTCACCAGCTAGCCTTGCCTCGCCGTCCAAACGGGTCCGCGTGGCCCGTTTCGCAGCGGCGGCCCGCCTCGTGCGCGCTTATGCGCGGCTGGTCAGCGGGCTCGTGCTGTTCGCCTTCGTGCTCTGCCATTTCGGCAGTCATATCGTCCTGATCGGATCGGTGCCGGCAGCGCAACAGGCTTTCGGCGTGCTGATGTGGTTCTGGCTGACCCGCTTCGGCATCCTGCTGCTCACGGTCGCGTTCACCGTGCATGTCCTGAACGCGCTGTGGTCGATCTACATACGGCGCTATCTGCGGATGCCGGCCTGGGAGGTCGCGCAGATCGCGCTCGGACTTGCGATCCCGCCGCTGATCATCATTCACGTGGTCGGAACGCGGATCGCCAGCGAGCTCTACGGCACGACCAGCACCTATGCCTCGGTGCTCGCCTCGCACTGGCTCGGCCCGCCGCTGATCTGGGGCGCGCCTTCATTCGTCTATCTGCACATCGCCGCCATTCTGGCGGTCTGGATCCATGCCTGCATCGGCCTGCACTTCTGGCTGCGGCCCAAGCGCTGGTACGCGGCATGGCAACGGCCTCTCGCCCTCGTCGCAATCCTGATCCCGGCGCTGGCGATCGCCGGCTATATCTCCGGCGGCAACCAGATCGTCCGCGATGCGCAGGACCCCGATTTCGTTCGCGAGCTGATCGAGGAAACCAAAGCCACGCCAGACATCATCACAAATGTCTGGGACAACATCCGCATAGGCTTCCTCATCTATATCGGCCTCGTGCTGCTGCCGTTCGCAGCCCGCGCGATCCGGCGTCTCATTCACACCATCCATCGCGCGCCGCGGCTGACCCATGCGACCGGGCGCACCATGGCGGTTCTGCCGGGGGCGACCGTGCTCGAAACATTGCGGGCCAATGGCATCTCGCATGCCTCGGTCTGCGGCGGCCGCGCGCGCTGCACCACCTGCCGCATCCGGGTCACCGACGGATTGACCAGTCTTCCGGAACCGGCCGGTCTCGAAGCGGCCGCCCTGGCACGCATCGGCGCGCAGGAAGGCATTCGCCTGGCCTGCCAGTTGCGGCCGACCAGCGACATCGCGGTGCTGCCGCTGCTGACCGCGGACGCGACCGCGACCTACGGCCTGATCCGCGCTGGCAGCGAAGGCAGCGAACGCCAGGTCACGGTGATGTTCATCGACCTGCGCGGCTCGACCACACTCGGCGAAGCGCGGATGCCTTACGACGTGTTGTTCATCCTCAATCAGTTTTTCGACGAGATGAGCAAGGCGCTGGCGGCGACCGGCGGGCATTATTCCAACTTCACCGGCGACGGGCTGATGGCGATCTACGGGCTCGATACCGCAGATCCGAGGACCAGCGCGGTGCAGGCGCTCCGCGGCGCCCGGGAAGTGCTGCTGCGGCTCGATACGGTCAATGCCAGGCTGAAAGCCGATCTGAAGGAGCCGCTGCGGATCGGCGTCGGCATTCACTTCGGCGAAGCCATCGTCGGGGCGATGGGACCGCCCGGCTCGCAGATCATCACCGGCATCGGCGATACGGTGAACACCACCGCGCGGCTCGAGGGCCTGACCAAGGATTACACCTGCGCGCTGATCCTGTCGCAGGCGGCAGCCGAGGCGGCCGGGCTCAAGCTCGACGGACACGAATTGCATCAGGCGCCGGTCAAGGGCCGGATGGAGCAGGTCGCGTTCTATGCGCTTGATGCGGTGCCGGACACCGTCCGCTGACCGGGCTCAGGCCTTCGGCCGCCGGATCGCGATCAGGC
Source organism: Pseudomonadota bacterium (assembly GCA_023387555.1). Lineage (GTDB taxonomy): Bacteria > Pseudomonadota > Alphaproteobacteria > Rhizobiales > Xanthobacteraceae > Pseudorhodoplanes. Next base: position 356 of record JAEWHY010000057.1, on the reverse strand, counting down.
AGATCAGCGACATCACACCGAACGCCGCCGTCACGCCCATTGCCGTCGCATCCCCGCTGCGCTCGACCACGAAGGCGAGCGCGAGCGGCGCGACGGCCTGCATGATCTGGAACGGCTTGGCGAGACGGCCAAGCACGCGGCCGTAGCCGGTCGCGCCAAACAGCGCCAGCGGCACCGCGCCGCGCGCGATGGTGAGCAATCCGTTGGCGGCGCCGAACATGACCGCAAAGGCGATCGCAGCCGGCAGCACGAAGCCGAACAGCGCCAACAGCGCAAACCCGGACAGCACCAGCGCGACGGAGAAGCGGGCGAGATTGAGCGGATGGGCGCGGCCGCCGAACACCAGTTCGCAGACC
>JAEWHY010000033.1 GCA_023387555.1 Pseudomonadota bacterium | reverse complement strand
ACTGTGCACTGCTGCAGAAGTGGTGCCTTGCAGTATTCAGTTGGGGCGGCGTACGTAACGGAAACAAGGATTGGCTTGAGAATAATAAAGTCGCCCATTCACTGAAGGAGGGCCGTCAACTACTCACCCAGGACGACGATTGCTTAGAAAAACTCAAAGGCATTCACCGCTTCAACGCCGGAATGACAAAAATTTACTCGCTGCTCGTACCTCAATTTATCATTTACGATAGCCGTGTCGCCGCCGCACTTGCGTGGTTTGTTGTGCAATGGTGCCACCAATACGGCCATGCGGAAGTGCCTGACCATTTACGTTTTCGATACCCGCCCGCGAAAGGGAGCGAAAGGAACCCAAGCTGCGGCACCCTCCAATTTCAACCAATAAATGGTCGCGCCCATATTCACGCACATTGGAATTTGCGCGCGAGTTGGATTCTCACGGAAGCACTCCATCTAGCCAAAGGAGATTCCGTCTTTCATAAGCAGGACGACCCACTCAGGGCGATTGAGGCAGCGTTGTTTATGTGGGGATATGACGTGAGATCATGCGGAGTTTCCATCCATCCTGAAGGCTAAGCCACTGCTTCGTCGTTCCCGCGAAGGCGGGAACCCATACGCCGTGATCTCTCTGGAATATGGGTCCCCGCTTCGCGGGGACGACGGAGTTCTGGCGGCGCCCTCGCCCCGCTATTCCTTCTTCAGATCGAGTGCCTTGATCAGCGGGGCCATCGAGGCGACCTCCTCCTGAATCAGCCGCGCCATCTCTGCGGGCGTCGAGGTCGCAACCTGCGCACCCGATTTCTCCAGTTGCGCGATCACGTCGGGATCCTTGGCCGCGCGCACGAATTCGGCGTTGAGCTTTTGCACCACCGCGTCCGGCGTGCCGGCCGGCGCCGCGAGGCCGAACCAGTTCGCCACCCGCTCTTTCGCGAGCCCCGCCTCGATCAGCGTCGGCACATCGGCAATCTCGGCGAACCGCGTTTCGGCATCGATGACGAGACCGCGCAGCTTCTTGTCGTCGATCTGCGGCTTGGCCGCGATATACGACAGAAGCCCGAAGTCGATCCGTCCGGTCACAAGATCGGCCATCATCGGCGGACCGCCGCGATAATGGATGTATTGCATCGGCGTGCCGGTCGCGAGTGCGATCTTGGCGCCGAGCAGATGCGCCGGACTGCCGGCGCCGGGGGTGCCGAACGACAGGCCGCCGTCCTTCTTCCTCGCGAGCGCGAGCAGATCGGCGAGCGTTTTGGCCGGTGAATCGGCCGGCACCGCCAGCAATTGCGCGAGCCGGAAGGTCAGCGTGATCGGCGCAAAGCCGCGAATGGGATCGAACGGCGGCGGGTTCTGCATCGCCGGGATCGATGCGAGCTGCGCGCCGACCACCGTCAGCAGCGTGTATCCGTCCGGCGCCGCGCTTTCGACGGCCTTGGCCGCGACCGCGCCACCGGCGCCGGTGCGGTTTTCCACCACGACCTTCCAGCCGGTGTTCTTCGAGACCGCATTGGCATAGGCGCGGGTGGCGAGATCGGTGATGCCGCCCGGCGCAACGCCGACCAGGATCGTGATCGGCCGCGTTGGAAAGTCCTGCGCGTGACCGGGCGACAGGGCGCACAGCAGCATTGCCGTGACGAGGCACGGAATTCTCATGGGGTTTCCTTCCTGACGATTTTTTAGAATTGGCGCTGACGGCGTTTGAGATGCCGACCGCGCACGCACATCTTTGGTGCTGACGCAGGAGCGGTCAAGCGGACGCGCACACTTCGCCTGCATGAACGCGTGCTCGATGTTGCGGGCAAATGCCCACGCTTGCCCATGTGGCTTCAGTATGCCGCTGCGGCTTCCGCGTTCAGCGCGTCACGATCACTTTGGTCCCGAAGCTGACACGCTCATAGAGATCGAGCACGTCGGCATTGTGCATCCGGATGCAGCCGTAGGAGACGGCGCCGCCGATCGATCCCGGATTGTTGGTGCCGTGGATGGCGCGTTCGCCACCGGCGAGGAACAGCACCGCCGCGCCCACCGGATTGTTCGGCGCTCCGGCGGGGACCAGTGACGGCAAGTTCGGCCTGTCGCGCCGCACGATCGCCGGTGGCACCCAGGCCGGCCGCAGCATCTTGCCGTTGATGAATGTGGTGCCGCTCCACTGCAGGCCGGAGCGTCCGACGCCGACCGGATAGCGCATCGCCTTGCCGCCGCCGAGCACGTAATAGAGCGATCGCTGGCCGGTGCGCACCACCACGGTGCCGGCCGGATAATCGCCGGAGAAACCGACGATCGCGCGGGCCTGCGCGACGTGCGGCAATGCCGTCGCAACGGCAAGTGCGAATGCCGCCGCAAGGGCTGTCGTCCATCGTGAAAGCTGCATGGCTCAGTCGTTCCTGTCCGTTGCGCTCGCCTGTTCGATGGCGACGTCAGGTTCAAAACGTCTCAGCGCCGTCACCGTAAACAGGAAGCGGATCGGCACGCAATCTCGGCCGGGCAGCACGATGCAACATAGGCATGAGGCTACCGGCCGGCGGTGAGCAGGCACCGATAATGCGGCGATCTCATCATATCCGCTGCAGCGCACCGCCGTCGCGCATCCACCCTAACCGGGGGCCGTTTGATCGCGCGCCCAATTTGTCTATCGTTGGCAGGCATGCGCGCCGGTGCTTCCAGCCCCCTCGTCACGGTCGTCTGCCTCGGCATCGTTCAGATCCTTGCCTGGGGATCGTCCTTCTATCTGCCCGCGGTGCTGGCCGCGCCGATCATTGCCGAGACCGGCTGGCCGCTGTCCGCGGTGGTCGGCGGCGTGTCGCTCGGGCTGCTGGTCGGCGGGCTGATCTCGCCGCGGGTCGGCGCGCTGATCGCGCAGCATGACGGCCGGCCGGTACTTGCCGCAAGCTCGCTGCTGTTCGCCGCCGGACTCGCCGGGATCGGGCTGTCGCCATCGGTGCCGTTCTATCTCGCCGCATGGGCGATCGTCGGCCTCGGCATGGGCACCGGGCTCTATGACGCGGTCTTCGCCGCGCTCGGCAGGCTGTACGGACAGGCCGCGCGCGGGCCGATCACGCATCTGACGCTGTTCGGTGGCTTCGCCTCGACCGTATGCTGGCCGCTGAGCGCGCTGCTGGTGGAGAGCGTCGGCTGGCGCGGCACCTGTTTCGTCTATGCCGCGCTGCACGTCGTTGCCGCTCTGCCGCTGCAGCTTTACGCCATGCGCGGCTCCGGCACGCATGAACGGGCAGCGACGCCTGCACCGGCCACGTCGGAGGCAAAGCCGGTCCACGTCGCCCATCGCGAGACCGCGCTCCTGATCCTGATCGCGCTGATCCTCTCGATCGCCGCGGGCATCGGCTCCATCCTCGTCGTGCATCTGCTCATCATCTTGCAGGCGCGCGGGCTCGATTTCGCATCCGCCGTCGCCCTCGGCACGCTGTTCGGCCCGGCGCAGGTCGGCGCGCGCCTGATCGAAAGCCTCGCCGGCAGCCGCTATCACCCGGCCTGGACGCTCGCCGCCTCGGTGAGCCTGATGGCGATCGGGCTCCTGCTGCTGCTCTCCGGCTGGCCGGTGATTGCGCTGGCGGTGGTCCTCTATGCCTCCGGCTACGGCATTTCCTGGATCGCCCGCGGCACGCTGCCGCTCGCGATCTTCGGCGCCGCCCGCTATCCGCGCCTGATGGGAAAGATCGCGATGCCGAGCCTTGTGGTGCAGGCGCTGGCGCCGGCCGCCGGCGCGCTGGCGATCGAACACCTCGGCCTGTCGCCGACGCTTGCAATCATGTCCGCCTTCGCAATCCTCAACATCTTGCTGATGATCGCATTGTCTTTGCGCCTGCGTTCGGCAAAATCGCCGGCATGACCTCACGCCCTCGCCCCGACCTCCGCTCCGCCTATCCGTATCTTCGCGTCATTCCGACCCGCTGGATGGACAACGACGTCTACGGTCACGTCAACAACGTGACCTATTATTCCTATTTCGACACCGTGGTGAACGGCTATCTGATCGAGCGCGGCGCGCTCGACATCGCGGCGAGTCCGGTGATCGGCCTCGTCGTCGAAACCCAATGCAATTACTTCGCGCCGCTCGCCTTCCCGGACACCGTGACGGCAGGACTGCGCGTGACGCATCGCGGCACCTCGAGCGTGCGCTACGAGATCGGCATCTTTCGCGGCGACGAGGACACGGCATCCGCGCAGGGCCATTTCGTGCATGTCTATATCGAGCGGGCGAGCGGCAAGCCGGTGGCCCTGCCGCCAGCGCTGAAGGATGCGCTCGCCGCCCTGACGGCGGGATAGCGCCACTTCCGTTCCCTCTCCCGCTTGCGCAGTATTCCCTCTCCCGCCTGCGGGAGAGGGTGCCGAGCGAATGCGAGGCGGGTGAGGGCTTGCTGGGCAAAGCGCCCTCACCCGGCTCGGTCCTTCGGACCTCGCCACCCTCTCCCGTTTCACGGGAGAGGGAAAGTACCGACAAGTCGCCTGCTCACATCCTCAGCGCCCAGCGCGCCCTTCCCTCTCCCGTTTCACGGGAGAGGGAAGAAGTGCAGGGAGAGAAATCACATCGGCGGCGTGAGCCCGTCCTTGCCGACATTGACGCGCGCTGCCGTGAACGTGCCATCCGGCTGCGGCACCGCGGCAACGATGAAGATTTTCGCGCCCGGCTTCAGATCGGCGACGCTGCCCGGCACATACGTCACGACCGGCGCGTCCTTCGGCACCACGATCTTCTTCTCGCCGTTCTTGTATTTGACCATGATCGTCTGGCCGTCGACGCTGGAAACGGTTTCCTGCACCGTGGCATTGGTCATCATGCTTTTTGGCTGGTTGTCCCAGGGAAAATACCCTTCGGCGGTGCCGCGCAACGCTTCTGGAAACACATGGACGTGGATCGCACGCTCCGTCCCGTCCGGCTGCGGTATCGACGAGACGCCGATGTAATCGTTCGGCTTGATCTGCTCGATCTTGAACGGGACGATGCCGGAGACGCCAACATTATCCGCAAGCCTGATCTTCAGATCGCCGCCAGCCTGCGGCTTCACCGTCATCACAGGTCCGTCGAGGGCAACGATCTCGCCGCGCACGCGAACCGGCTTGTCCTGCGCCAACGCGCTGCCGGCGATCAGGCCGGCGAGAAGGGCAAGGGAAAAGGATGTTCTGAGGTTTTCCAGCATGGCGATCTCCCATGGCCGGCGGCGCCGATACGCCGCGCCTGCCAGACCAACACCGGGACCGGGGCGGTATTCCGATCGGCCGCGCCTCTTCGCCTCCCCCTGAAAGGGGGAGGTCGCCCGTCGCAGCGACAGCGAAGACGGGCGGGTGGGGGTCAAGCGTCATAAAAATCTAAAAAATCTGCCCCCTCCCCAACCCTCCCCCTTTCAGGGGGAGGGAGTCGGCCAGCATGCTGGCCGATACTCAGTAAAACCCCGGCGTCGAGCCGCCATCGACCGGGATCGCCGCGCCCTGGATGTGCCTGCCCTTCCGGCTGCACAGGAACAGCGCGAGTTCCGCGATATCGGCCGGCACGCCCATGCGATGAAGGCCATCGCGGGCGACCGCCTCCACACGAATTTCGTCCATGGTCTTGCCGGCCGCGCTCGCCCGCTGCGCGAACAGGTCCTGGACGCGGTCGGTATCGGTCAGGCCCGGATGGATGATGTTGACGGTCACGCCGTCCTTCATGCCGAGCCGCGACAGCGCCTTGGAGAAATTCGCCATCGCCGCGTTGCAGGACGAGCCGATGGTGAAGTCGGCGCCGGGCGTACGCGCCGCGCCGCCGCCGATATTGACGACCGCGCCCTGCGCATCCTTCAGCATCGGCCAGAACAGCCGCGAGAGCCGCACGCAGCCGAAGAACTTCAGCGCAAAGCCGTCCTGCCAGGCTTCATCGCCCAGTTCGAGGAAATTGCCGGCGCGCGTCGCGCCCGCATTGTTGACCAGCACGTCGCAACGGCCGAGGCCCTTCTTCACCAGCGCATGCAATTTCTGGCAGTCCTCCAGCCGGCGCAGATCGAGCGCCGCGGTGACCGCCTTCGGTCCGCCGGTCGCCGCGATCGCTTCGGCGGCGGCGGCGAGATTGCGTTCGGAGGTCGCCGCGATCACGGTCTGCGCGCCTTCACGGGCGAAGGCTTCGGCAATACCGCGGCCGATGCCGCGGCTGCCGCCGGTGACGACCACGAC
>JAEWHY010000550.1 GCA_023387555.1 Pseudomonadota bacterium | reverse complement strand
AGCGTGCACGGATCTTCGGCGTCGGCAGCCATGTGTGCCTCGGCAAGCCCCTGTCGCTCGACCTCTGGAGCGGGATCACGGCTTGCTTGCGCGAAGTCCCGCTCCATGCCGAGATCGCTTCTCATGCGGTCCGGACCGACGATTACCTCTTTTTGTGTCCCGCCGAGTTCACCGTGAGACTGCGACCATGAATTTTCTCGAAGCGCGGCTGAAGGTTCTTGCTGCCCTCGATGAGGCCATCGACATTTTCAACGATGTGAATTTGCGGGAGACGATCGACAATCCCGATCTCGATCGCACATTCTCGGATCTGGAGCTCGACAGCCTCTCCGCCGTTCAATGCTGCCTGACGCTGGAGGACGATCTCAACATCGATATCGATCCCGCGGACCTTGCCATTCACGACTCGATCAACAAGCTGGCCAAGCATATCGCGGAGAGGACCAGCGCAACTTGATCGCCGAGGCGCTCGCCAGGCTTGAGTCCGAATTCGCCACGGGCAATCGGTCGCCTGCGGAGCAGCACCTGACGCTGCTGGAGCTTGAGAATGCTCTGACCCCTCAGGAGTTCTCCGAGGTCACGAGCCAGATCCGCGACCGCTTTGCGAACGCGCATGCCGTTCTGGACAAGCTTCACCTGTGCGGGCTGCTGGCACGGCAAGCGCCTGCGCGCTTTGAACGCAAGATCATCGCGCCGGACGTGAAGCTGTTTCATGATCCGGACGTCAGCCGCGCGGACAAGACCCTCATCATCGGCTTCTGCGGCAAGGGACACCGGCTGATGCTCTCGACCGGGACCATGCTGCAGCTTCTGCCGCGCGGGAAATGCGATCTCGTCGTGCTGAAAGACCCGCGGCGCAATCATTTCGTGGATGGATCGCGGGATTACGCGCCAGATTTTTTCCAGCTCATCACCCGGCTCGCCAAGGATCTCCAGTTCGATCGCTACAAGGAGATATTGTTCTACGGCGCCAGCATGGGCGGCTTTGTCGCGTTACGGGCGGGCCTTTTGCTCGGCACCAGGGCCGTCTCGATCGGCGGCCGCTTTCCCTGGCGGATACGGCGCATGCTCGAGCGCAAGGGCGCGACAACGGACGCGTTCGAACTTCTCTGCGCCTGCAAGGACATCGGGGCAGCACGATTGATCTGTGTCTACGCCACGGACTACAGGCCCGACGCGGCCGCGATCGATCACCTCGAAACCATCCTTCCGGTGACGCGCTGGCCGATTGCAGGCATGAAAAAGCACAACATCGTCCTCGAATTGCTGGAAGCGGGGACGCTTCCCCAATTCTATCGCAGCGCGTTCGGATTTGATCCCCTGCCTCTCCGGATACGGTTACAGGGCATCTGGCCGTTCAATTCGCAGCGGCCTAAGAAATAAGGAAATGCCATGGCCGGGCTCGGCCATGGCCAACGTGTTCGTCCGCCGGTTCGGTCAGCGCTGCCAGTTCGCCGGTGGGCCATGCTTCTCGATGGCCTCGACCAGTTCGCGGTGCTTGCGGTCCTCGCGCCGCATGTAGATCGCGATGATGGCGTGCGCCGGCGCGATCAGCCACAGGAACGGCGTCAGCGTCAGAAGGCCGATCACCAGGAACGCAACGAACAGCACCGCGTTGAACATCGCCGCGAAAATCTGTCCGTTCAGCAACAACGCCACAGGCGGCAGAAAGAACGCCAGAACGTAGATCATTCCAGAGAACCCCCACGGCCGAGAGCGCGGCCCTTCGCAGCCATTCCATGTAGGAATGGCAGACCCCAGCACAAGATGTCGGCGCCAGCACGGGACCGAAATGCTAGAACGCCCTCCCAGTCGTCCCGCCGGGATTTCCATGCAGCATCATCCACGCCTTGTGCCGCTGATCGTGGCGTGCGCCCTGTTCATGGAAAATCTCGACTCCACCGTGATCTCGACCTCGCTGCCGGCGATCGCCGCCGACATCGGCGCCAATCCGCTGGCGCTGAAACTCGCGGTCACGTCGTACCTGCTTTCGCTTGCGGTCTTCATTCCGGCGAGCGGCTGGACCGCAGACCGCTTCGGCGCGCGCCGCGTCTTCGCTGCCGCGATCTTCGTCTTCATGCTGGGTTCGATCGGCTGCGCACTCGCGAGTTCACTGGAAGGCTTCGTCGTCGCCCGCATCATCCAGGGCATGGGCGGAGCGATGATGACGCCGGTCGGACGGCTGGTGCTGGTTCGCACCATCGAAAAGCGCGAACTGGTCAGCGCCATGGCCTGGGTGACGATCCCCGCGCTGATCGGCCCGGTGATCGGACCGCCGGTCGGCGGCTTCATCACCACCTATGCGTCGTGGCACTGGATCTTCCTGATCAACCTCCCGATCGGAATCATCGGGATCATCCTCGTGCTGATCTACATCGACCCGGTGCCGGCCGAGCATCAGGAACCGTTCGATGGCATCGGCATGCTGCTCGCGGGTCTCGGCGTTGCCGGCCTTGCCTTCGGGCTGTCGGTCGCCGGCCTCGACATGCTGCCGTGGCAGCTGATCGTCGCCCTGGTCGCAGGCGGCGCCGCGGCGATGATCGCCTATCTGTTCCATGCGAAGAAGGTGCCGGCGCCGATCCTCGACTTTTCGCTGCTGCGCTATGCCACCTTCAGGGCGAGTTTCGTCGGCGGCTTCATGTTCCGCCTCGGCATCGGCGCTATTCCCTTCCTGCTGCCGCTGATGCTGCAGACCGGCTTCGGCATGACGCCGCTGCAGTCCGGGCTCGTGACCTTTGCCGGCGCACTCGGCGCCATCGGCATGAAGACGGTGGCGGCACGCACCATCAACCGCTTTGGATTCAGGCGGGTGCTGATCGCCAACGCCCTCATCAGCGCGGCCCTGCTCGCAGCGATCGCCGTATTCAGGCCCGGCATGCCGGCCTCGGTGCTGATCGTGATCCTGCTGGTCGGCGGATTTTTCCGGGCGCTCGAATTCACCGCCGTCAATACCATCGCTTACGCCGAAGTCGAGGAGCGGCGCATGAGCCGCGCCACCGCGCTGGCCTCGGTGGGCCAGCAATTGTCGATCTCGGCCGGCGTCGCGGTTGGCGCGCTGATGGTCGAACTGTCGCTGGACTGGCGAGGGGCGACGGAATTCACGGCCGCGGATTTCACGCCGGCGTTCCTCGCGGTGGCGGCAATCTCGGCGTCGTCGGCGCTGTGGTTCTGGCGACTGCCGGCCGATGCAGGCGCGGAAATGTCGGGGCGGGTCCCGGCCAAGGTCGAGGCCGTGCCCGAACAGACGGCGGAACCGATCGCCGCCGCCGAAACCTCGGACCGGCGCCTGGGCTGAAACGCCCGCTCTTCGGCGGACCTTCCTCAAAACGAAAAATGCCCCGCTGGTCCCCGCCAACAGGCGGGGACTCGGAGCATCTTAGTTCTGGAGGCTACATGCTCCGCATTTCCGCTTGCGCGAAAATGAGCGAATGCGGGAAAGCGGCGGTTAGACCGCTTCCTTCAGTTCCTTAGCAGGCCGGAAGGCGACCTTCTTCGAAGCCTTGATCTTGATCGCTTCGCCGGTCGCGGGATTGCGGCCCATGCGGGCGGCACGCTTGCGGACCTGGAGAATGCCGAGGCCCGTGATGCGGATGCGCTCGCCCTTCTTCAGGTGCTTGGTGATCAAGGCAACGAGGTCGTTCAGCATCGCCTCGCCCTGCTTCTTGGTGATCTGATGCTCCTCGGCAATCGTCGCGGCGAGATGCTTGAGCGTGATCTTGTTGGGACTCGCTGCCTTCGCCGCTGCTGCCTTCGGCGCCGCTGCCTTCTTGGCTGCCGGCTTCGCTGCCGCCGCCTTTGCTTTGGTTTTTGCTTTTGCCGCCATGGAAAATGCCCTCTTCAGGATGCGCGTTGTGCGCAAAGGTTGGCATTAAGAGATTCGCGAAGGCTTGCGAAGATAAACACAAGCATCGACGTACAAAAAGTGTCGATAAATAAGGCTTAATGGGCCCTGGCCGGTTCAAAAAGCCTTCCAACAGGGCTTTTTCGGCACCTGGTGTCGGGAAAATGGCATGACAGTAAGGATTTTGGGCCACAATCCGCTACACTGACGCCCCGTCGCCCCGGTGCAGAGGCCGTATGATCGCGATCGCCCTCCTGTTCCTTCTGCTATCCGCAGGCCCGGCTTTGGCCCAGGCCGATTGCCCGGTCTGCCTACAGGCAACGACATTGCGGGACGCGCTGCGGAGCATCGAAATCGGCAACGCCGGCCAGACGGCAAAGGGTGAGGCGCTGGGCAAGGACGCGCTGGCGCTGGTGACAGCGTTCCGCGACGCCCCGCCGCCGGCGCGGCAGGGCCGCAAGGCGTTCGACGCGCTGGTCGCGCTCGGCCAGTATGCCGCGCCGCTTTCGAGCACCGGCGACTACGAGAAGGCGCTGGCCGCGATCGCATTGAAGGACCCGGAGTATCGCAAGCGCTATCAGGCGCTGGTCCGCAAGGGCGTGCGCGGCCGCGACCGCGGCGCTTCCTGCCGGATGCGTTACCTGCAGACCAATGTGTCGGTCGCGGAATGCAAGCTGCAGGCGGCGAAGGGCACCGGCGCAGACGCCGCTAACCGGCTCTGCTATACCGACTACGATCTTCGTCAGTGCCTGTCGAAGAAGAGATAGCGTCCGAGGAAGCGGCGCCTCAGGCCGCCGTATCGCCGCCGCCCCGGAAGCCCGTCGCCAGCACGTAAAGCTCTGCCGAATCCTGCCGGCTGGCCGCCGGCTTCACATGCTTCACGCTGGCGAAGTCTCGCTTCAGCATGGCCAGAAGATCGCCTTCGGTGCCGCCCTGGATCACCTTGGCGAGAAACGTGCCGCCCGGCCGGAGCACTTCGGCCGCGAACATCGCCGCCGCCTCCACCAAGGCCACGATCTTGAGGTGATCGGTCTTGCGATGGCCGGTGGCGTTGGCGGCCATGTCGGACAGCACCACGTCGGCCGGACCGCCAAGCTTTTCCTTCAGGATGTCGGGGGCTGCCGGATCGAGAAAATCCAGCAGCATGAAATCGACCCCCGGCACCGGGTCCATCTCGAGAATATCGATCGCGACCACGCGGCCCTTGCCGTCGGTGGCGCGCACCCGCTGCGCCGCAAGCTGGCTCCAGCCGCCGGGCGCAGCGCCAAGATCGACCACCCGCGCGCCGGGTTTGAGAAACTTCGCCTTGTCGTCGATTTCCGACAGCTTGAAGACCGCGCGCGAGCGATAGCCCTCGCGCCTGGCGCGCGCGACATAAGGATCGTTGAGCTGGCGTTCGAGCCAGATCTTGGATGAGAGCGAGCGGTTCCGGCCGGTCTTGACGCGGGTCTTGAGTTCGCGGCTGCCGCTGCCTTTGGAGGCTTTCACGAAACCCCCGCCTCGCGCCAGACCCCGTCGGCGCGCATCATCTGGACCAGCATGCCCTCGCGCAATCCCCGGTCCGCCACACGCAACCGCGCGCTCGGAAAGGCGCGGCGGATCGCCTCCAGGATCGCGCAGCCCGCAAGCACGAGATCGGCGCGCTCGGCGCCGATACAGGCATTGCAGACGCGATCGTCGTAGGACATCGCCAGCAGTCGTTCCATCACCTCGGTCACCTCGCCATCCATCATCCAGCAGCCGTCGACCCGGCGCCGGTCATAGCGCTTCAGTCCGAGATGCACACCGGCAATCGTGGTCACCGTCCCCGATGTCCCAAGAAGATGGCCATTGATCTTGTGGCTGCCCAGCTCCCGCGCGAACGGCGCGATCAGCGCGGCCGCTTCCGCCACCATGGTCTCGAAGATCTCGCGTGTGACGGTGATGCCGCCATGCCGCTCCGCCAAGGTCACAACACCGACCGGAAGCGAGGTCCAGCCCCGCATCGCCGGTTCGGGCGGGCCGCGCCGGCTCGCCCGCGGCCGGCCAAGGCTCGCGATTTCGGAGGAGCCGCCGCCGATATCGAACAGGATGGCGCCTTCCGCCTCGGGGTCGACCAGCGGCGTGCAGCCGATCGCGGCCAGCATCGCCTCGGTTTCGCGATCCACGATCTCGAGCGA
>JAEWHY010000545.1 GCA_023387555.1 Pseudomonadota bacterium | reverse complement strand
GAGTAAGATGGCGCGGCAGATTTACTGCGACGACAAAAAGCGGCCCATCGGGCCGCTTTTTTCATAGGATCAGCGCATGCAGATTCTCGTCATAGGCGCCGGAGTGATCGGGCTCGCGGTCGCGCGCGCGGCCGCGCTGGCCGACCACGATGTCATCGTCGCGGAACGCACCGATGCGATCGGCACCGGCATTTCCTCGCGCAATTCCGAGGTCATCCATGCCGGCATGTATTACCCGACCGGATCGCGGCGCGCCCAATTCTGCCCGCGCGGCAACCGCATGCTCTACGAGTTCTGCATCAGCCACGGCGTGCCGCACCGCCGCTGCGGCAAGTTCATCGTCGCGACCAACGAGGCCGAGCGCACGCGCATCGAGGCGATCGAAGCGCAAGGCAGGATCAACGGCGTCGAGGGGCTAGAACTGATCGGCGGCAATGCGGCGCGCGATCTCGAACCGGAATTGTCCTGCATCGCAGCCCTCGTCTCGCCGTCCACCGGGATCATCGACGGGCATGCGTATATGCTCGCGCTGCAGGGCGACATCGAAGCCCATGGCGGCGTGATCGCGTTCGAAACCCCGGTCGAGCGGCTGACGCCGACACTGCATGGCTGGACCGTACAGTTCGGCGGGCGCGAGCCTGGCTCGCTCGAGGTCGATGCCGTGGTGAATTGCGCCGGCCTCGCGGCGCAGACGGTGGCGCGGAGCATCGACGGCTATCCGGTCATCCGTATCCCGAAGCAGGTGCTGGCGAAGGGCAATTACTTCGCCTATGCCGGCCGCCCGGTGTTCTCGCGGCTGATCTATCCGACGCCGGTCGATGGCGGGCTCGGCGTGCATGTCACGCTCGATCTCGCCGGGCGAATGCGGTTCGGGCCGGACGTGGAATGGATCGATCGCGAGATCTATGACGTCGATCCGGCGCGCGCCGCCTCGTTCTATGCGCGCATCCGCACCTACTGGCCCGGACTGCCGGACGGTGCGCTGGTGCCGGACTATGCCGGCATTCGGCCGAAGCTGACCGGCCCCGGCGAGCCGGCAGCGGATTTCGTGATCGAGGGGCCAGCCGACCACGGCATGGCGGGACTGGTCAACCTGTTCGGGATCGAGTCACCCGGACTGACCTCATCGCTGCCGCTGGCGGATGCGGCCGTCGCGCTGTTGCGTGATTAGCCTTCAGGCGAAGCCGCTGCAGGCCGCAAGGCGCTCTAGCGCGCCGCCTGCGTGCGTCGATCGGCGTTGCGATTGGCAGGCTCCGCCCGGCCATCGGTCCCGGCCGGCGTGACCTCCGGCGCAACGCGCGTCTGGTTCAGTTGCTCCCGGAGCTTTGCGGACAGACCCGGCGAACTCGACGCAGGCACGAACTCTGCCTGACGGCCGTCGTTGCGATAGCTCATCAGCCCGTTCTGGGTCGCGACGATGTCGCCGGTGCGCAAGGTCGGATCGTCGGCATCTTCGAACGGCACGAGACCGAGCGGGCTCTTGCCGTTGCAGGAGCAGTCCGCGACGATCTTCTCGCGATACACGAAGGCATTGGGCAGATTGCTGTAGCGCAGGCCGCCGGGCGCCACGGCATACGCAATGTTACCGCCGGAGAACAATTGCGTCGGCGCCATCGGACAGAAGGCCCGGCACATCTCGGCGGCATTCATCCTGCCGCGGCCGCTGACCGGAAAATACCGCCCGTCGCAGAGACGCACGCAATAGCCCGATGACGGGCTTCCGCCTTCGGCCATCCGTTCGTGATTGGTATCGGCGGATGGAGGTCGCGGTGTCAGGGCACGCCGAAAGCCACCGAACAGGCTTTCGAAGAAGTTCTGCGCCGAGGCCGTGGACTGCATGTCCGCCATCAGCAGGGCGGCCAGTCCCGCAATTGCAGCACTGCGCCGCCAACGCAAACCAGCCCGAGCCACGACGGGCTCCTTTCATCCGTGAATCCCCGGCTCACCTAACGCGCCAAACAAGGCTTGGTTGCGTCAAAGCGGGACGAGATCCTACGCTACGGGTTACATGGGCAGCATTATGGTCGGCGCCGGTAAACGAGCCGATAACCACGGCTGAAGATATTTTTCGTCAGGCGTTGAGGAATTCGTGCGCGGTGTAGAGCGCGCGGAAGGTCAGCCCGGCCTCGCGAAAACTGTCGGATGCGCCCTCGTCGCGATCGACCATGGTGAAGACCATGACGATCTCGGCGCCGGCATCGCGTACCGCCTCCACCGCCTTGATCGCTGAACCGCCCGTGGTCGTGACGTCTTCCACGATCACCACACGCTTGCCCTTGAGCGATTCGCCGGGCGCGAGGCCCTCCACCGACAGGCGCGCGCCATGCTCCTTGGGCTTCTTTCGCACGAAGAACGCCTGGATCGGCGCACCGCGCATGAAGCTCAATTGCGCGATGGCGCCGGCCAGCGGCACCGCGCCCATTTCCAGCCCGCCGACGTAGTCGATCTTTTCGTCCTTGAGCGCATCGAGCGTCAGCTCCGCGAGCAGCGCGGCGCCTTCCGCATCGAGCATGGTCGGCTTCAGGTTGAAATAGAAATCGCTCTTTCGCCCCGACGCGAGGGTGATCT
>JAEWHY010000497.1 GCA_023387555.1 Pseudomonadota bacterium | reverse complement strand
GCGCGCGCCTGCGCCGGATCGACGCAGAAATTCGAGGTCAAGAGGGGCGTCGCAAGCTGGATCGGACTGTGCAACACATCGGCCAGGAATAGCAACTGGCCGCCCTCGGTAACGAGGCGGACCACGGCCATGCCGCCGGTGTGGCCGGGTGCCGGTTCGAGCCAGAGGCCGGGTATGATTTCCGAAGGCATATCGACCGGCTCATAGAGCCCGGCATCCAGAATGGGCTGCACGCTGTCTGCGTAGGCCCCGTGCAACGTGTGCTTGTCGGCCGCAAAAAGTGCGCTCCAGTGCGCCAATTCCGGCTTCGGCACGATGTATCGCGCGTTGGGAAAAGTCGGGCGCCAGTCCTGCCCGCTGCCCGTGGTATTCCATCCGACGTGATCGGCATGCAGATGCGTATTGATGACGATATCGAAATCATCAGGCTGATAGCCGAGCGCCCGCATGCGTTGCATGAAATCGCCGCTGCGCCTGTGCCAGGCCGGACGGTCCAGCCGCTCCTTGTCGTTACCGATGCCGGCATCGATCAGGATGCGATGTCCGGGCATGTCGATGATGTAGGAGTTGAACGTAAGGGCCAGCGTGCCGGCAGCGGCGTCGACAGCGCCCGGATATAACGCTGCGGCATCGGCAATCGCGCTGCCGGTCAGATCGCGAAAAAGCGCGGCCACCGGCCAGCCGATGCGTTCGATATCAGCAAGCCGGTGGATGGTGGCGGTCCCGAGCCGCAGGCTGTCGGGACCGACCATTTCAGCGCGAGCGGCGGCTGCCGTCACAGTTTGCAATCCGCAGCATAGGGATCGCCATAGTTCGTCAGGATCTTCTCGCGGGTCTTGAGCGAGATCGCACCCGCCGCATCCTTCTCGACCTTCATCGCGAACCAGTCCTGGACGGGATGCTGGTTCTTGCCGAACTTGAAGTTACCGCGGGTCAGCTTGTAATCCGCCTTCAGCATGGCGGCGCGGAAGGCTTCGGTGTTGTCGATCTTGCCGCCGGTTGCCTTGAGCGCGGCGCCGATCGCGATCGCAGTGTCGTAGCCCTGCGCCGCGTACATGGTCGGCGTGCGGCCATATTTCTTGGTGAAGGCCGCGACGAACTCCTTGTTCACCGGATTGTCGAAATCGGCATTCCAGGCACCCGACACATCGATGCCGACCGCGGCGTCACCGACGGTCTTGAGCAGCACGTGATCCATCGAGGGCTCGGCCAGCACCATCGGAATGGTGCCGAGCAGTCCGGCCTGCTGATATTGCCGCATGAAGGCAATGCCGAGCGCGCCGGGATGGAAGTGGAACACGACATCCGGCTTGGCTGCCCGGATTTGCGCCATCTCCGCCGCGAAATCGGTCTGGTCGAGACGGGTATAGATTTCGCCGATCACCTGGCCCTTGAAGAACCGCTTGAAGCCATCGATCGCGTCCTTGCCGGCGACGTAATTCGGCGCGAGCACGATGGCGCGCTTGTAGCCGAGCGCATTGGCGTTCTGCCCGGCGCTGCCCTGCATCGTGTCGGTCAGCCACGACATGACGAAGTAGTTCTTGTGGCACTCCTTGCCGGCGAGATTCGACGGCCCGGCATTGGGGCTGACGAAGATGGCGTCGTTGTCGACGATGTCGGGAACGACGGCGCCCGCGACGTTGGAGAAGACGACGCCGGTGAACAGTTTCACGCGGTCGGTTTTCAGGAGACGTTCGGCGATCTGCTTGGCCTGGCCCGGCTTCAGCCCGTCGTCTTCGATCATCAATTGGACAGGCACGCCGCCCAGCTTGCCGCCCTCTGCCTCGATCGCGAGCTGGAAGGCATCGCGAATATCCTGGCCGAGATAGCCGCCCGGTCCGGACAGCGTGGTGATGAAGCCGATTTTTACCGGCTGCTGGGCAGCAGCCGGTGCCAGTCCAAGTGCCGTCAACACCAAAACAAACGCAAAACGCAACATCGTCTCTAGAGCTCCTTCGCGCAGCACACGCGCAACTTCAGTTGATCGAATTCGAAGTCCCACACCTACGCGGCGGAAGACTTCAACTCGCCGGAATTGCTAGCAAGTTTCAAGCCACAGCCCGCAAGTGCGGTACGAACATTGGCCTTCTCGGCCTCCGTCAGTTCGAGCATCGGGCGGCGTACCGCTCCTGCTGCCTGACCGAGCAGCGACTGCCAATATTTTGCATGCGCCTGCGGCTTCTCAGCCGGTCGCGACTTTTTGAAGGCTTCACGCACCGGGTTGAGGCTGTCGCGAATTTTGCGCGCACCTGCGGCATCGCCCTTGAAGGCGAGATCGGTGTATTCGCGGATGCGCTTGTCGACCGCGGTCTGGAACAGATACGGCGGATTGGAGCACAGATAGAGCTGCCAGTTCAGCTCGAGGATGTTGTCGAGCCACTCCTCTTCCGAGGCGGTCGATACCAGGATCTTGTCGCCGGCGAGCTTCGTGAGCTTCGCATACATCTCGCGCGGCACCGAATATTTGATTGCGACCACGGTCGGCAGCTCGGCAATCCGCGCGCAGAGTTCCGGGCTCATCAGATAGCCCGAGTCCGGATGGCTCCACATCGCGATGCCGATGTTGGTCTGCTCGCCGATGTATTTGTAATACTCGTACAGCGTCTGGTCCTGCTCCTTCAGGAAATGCAGCACCGGCGCATGCACCACGATGTAATCGGCGCCGATCGCTTCGGCATGCTTTGCGAGATCGATCACCACATCCATGTTCTGGTCGGAGCAGGACATGATGGTCTGGAAGCCGTGCTTTTTCGCCGCCTCGGCTGCAATCTCGAAGGTGCGCTTGCGCTCCGGCACCGACATCGAGAAGAACTCGCCCTGCTTGCCGGAGACGAACACGCCGTCGATGCCGAGGTCGTTGTGCCAATGCGCGAGATTGGAGGCAAAACCCTTCTCGTCGATCTTGTAGTCTTCCGTGAACGGCGTCAGCGCGGCGGCCCAGACGCCCTTCATGTGCTCGCGCGAATAGGCCTTCGCATCGTTCCTGCCGTATTTCATCGCCTTGTTCCTTCTTCCGTCGTTCCGTATTTCATCGCCGACCAGAGCCTTTCGCTGGTCAGCGGCATGTCGAGATGCGTGACCCCGAAGGGCTTCAGCGCGTCCACCGCGGCGTTCACGATCGCGGCCGGCACGCCGACACAGCCGGCCTCGCCAATGCCCTTGGCGCCGAGCACGTTGAACGGGCTGGGCGTTTCGATCTTGCCGAGCACAAGCTCAGGAATATCGCCCGCACGCGGCAGAGCATAATCCATGAACGATGCGGTCACGAGCTGCCCGTCCTCGTCATAGACCAGCCGCTCCAGCAGCGCCTCGCCGACGCCCTGCGCCAGGCCGCCGATCATCTGCCCCTGCGCCAGCATCGGATTGACGATCGTGCCGGCATCGTCAACCCAGACGATACGGTCGACCGCCAGCACGCCGGTCTCGCCGTCGATCGTGACGGAAGCGATCACGCAGCCGCTCGACCAGGCTTCGCCCTCCGCCTCATGCACATAGTGCGTGCGCAGCCCCGCACCAAACTCCGCGGCGATCTCCGCATCCGTCTGCGCGATCCGCGCAATATCGCGCCATGTCAGCGCGCGGCGCACCGGGACCGCGGTCTCGAACCCGCTTTCGGTCAGCGCCAGATGATCGGGATCCGCCTGCAGCAGCCGCGCCGCGCAAAGCCTTGCCTTCTCGCGGAACTGCTCGGCCGCCTTCAGCAGCGCGCTGCCGCCGATCGGCGTCGAACGGCTGGCCAGCGCACCGATCCCAACCGGGCAGCGCGCGGTATCGCCATGCGCGACCGTAATCTTCTCGGGCCGGGTGCGCAGCGCATCGGCGACGAGCTGGGCGTAGGCGGTCTCGCGTCCCTGCCCCTGCGCGCTCGAGCCGGTCGCCGCGACAAGGGTGCCGTCGGGCTCGAGACGCACCTCGGCACTCTCCCAGCCCTGACCGCAAGGCTCGGTATAGACGGCAATGCCGATGCCGCAGACCTCACCTTCGGCGCGGCGTTCGTCGCGTGTACGCAACGCATCCTCGTAGCCGGCCTTTTCCTTCGCCATCGACAGGAGCCGCGGATAATCGCCGGAATCGAGCACCGAGCCGGTCGCGGTCCGATATGGAAAGGCATCGGCGGGGATCAGATTGCGGCGGCGGACCTCCGCCGGATCGAGGCCCAGCGCGTGCGCCGCCTTGTCGGCGAGCCGCTCCATCAGCATCGCCGCTTCCGGCCGTCCGGCGCCGCGATAGATGCCGACCGCCGCGGTGTTTTCGGCGCGGCCTTGCAGCACGATATCGACATGGTCGCAGACATAGGGCCCGGGCAGGCAGCGCGCGGCGTTCTTGCCGGGCACCGCCGCGCTGTACGGCAGCCAATGCCCGAGCGGATAATCGAGCTTCGCCCGCAGGCCGAGAAACTTGCCGGCGCGATCGAGCGCCAGTTCGCCGGTGATGGTGGCGCCGCGCCCCTGCGTCGCCGCGAGAAAATCCTCGGTGCGCGAACCGCGCCATTTCACCGGCCGCTGCAGCTGCAGCGAGGCGAGCGCCACCAGCGCATCCTCCGGATAGAGCGAAGCCTTGCCGCCGAACGCACCGCCGACATCGGGGGCGATCACGCGGATCTTCTTCTCGGACAGATTGAGGATCGCGGCGAGATCGCTGCGCGCACGGTGCGGTGTCTGGGTCGACAGCCACACATTGAGCATCTGTGCGCCCTCATCCCAGAATGCCATGGCCGTGCGCGGTTCAAGGG
>JAEWHY010000496.1 GCA_023387555.1 Pseudomonadota bacterium | reverse complement strand
ATCAGGAAAAACATCGCCCAATACGGCGGCGACCCGAACCGCATCTATCTGGTCGGACATTCGGCAGGCGCCACGCACATCGCGACCTATCTGTTTGACAAGACCTTCCACTCCGGAAAGACGCCCGAAATCGCAGGCGCCGTCCTGATGAGCGGCCGTTATCATTTCGACCCGAAGCCCAACGACCCGGTGCTTGCCAGTTTCCAGGCCTATTTCGGCACCGATCGCTCGCGCTACGAAACGATGTCGCCCATCACGCATGTGAAGGATGCTCCGCCGGTCCCGCTGTTTCTGGTGATTGCCGAATACGACAATCCCGCGCTGGACACGCAAGGCGCCTTGTTGCTTGCCGAACTCTGCAAGCGCGATCGTGTCTGTCCGAAATTCACTCGGATGGAGCATCATAACCATCTGTCGATGGTCTATCAGTTCAACACCAAGGACGAACTGATGGGGCGCGAGATCCTGAACTTCATCAAGCGCGGCAAGTGACGCCGGTACGGACGTTGATGACGTCCGAAACAGCGCGTGAGGCACGGGACTATTTGTTGCAGAATAGTCCTGTGCCGACAGCCTCACCCAGGGGCATGCCTTCTCCCTCTCCTCCCCGCCATCGGATCAGCAATGATGTTCGCCAGGATCGCACTCGCCGCCGCTTTTTCCGTAACCCTGACCGTGATGGCACAGGCGCAGGCGCAGCAACCGAGCATGGAGACGGCCAGCCAGCTCTTCCAAAGCGGGAGGTTCGATGACGCCGGCAAGGTCTACGCGCAGATCGCCTCACAGGATCAGACTAACGAAGCCGCCCTCCGGGGGCTGGGCCGCGTTGCTTTATTGTCCAACCGGCTCGGCGATGCGCAGGCATGGCTGGAGAAGGCGCTCGCCTTGCGGCCGGACGATGCCGATCTCAAGGTGATGCTGGCCGCAACCTTCTATCGGAGCGACGATTTCCAGAAGGCCGCCGCGGCGCTGGATGGCGTCGATGTGAGGAGCAACAAGCTGCTCACGTCGCAATATCCGACCCTCAACGTTGCTCAGTTGCAGAGCTTCAAGGGGCAGATCCCTTACGAGGTGCAGGGCGAGGGCCAATCGACCCGTTTGAAGTTCGTCAACAGCGATCTGCTGCCACTACTCAGCGTGCGCGTGAACGGCGGCGAGCCGGTGATCTTCTTCATCGACACCGGCGGCTCCGAAGTCGCGCTCGATAGCGACTTTGCGCGGGAGCTTGGCGTTCCGCAATTCGGGTCGGTCCAGGGTACCTTTTCCGGCGGACAACATGCCATGGTCCAGTCCGGGCGGATCGAGACGCTCACGCTCGGCGACTGGACCGTCAGGAATGTGCCGGTGGCGATGCTTCCGTTGCGTCAACTCTCGAAGGATTTCGGCGTCAAGCGCATCGACGGCATCATCGGAACCAACCTGCTCTATCACTTCCTGGCAACGCTCGACTATCCGAACGGCGAGTTGATCCTGCGCCGCAAGAATGCAGAGAACCGGAAGCAATTCGAGGCATCGTCGAGCAACCGCGCCGTCATTCCGTTCTGGATTGCCGGCGATCATTTCATGGTGGCGTGGGGCCGCGTGAACGCGAACCAACCAACGCTTCTGTTCATCGACTCCGGGCTCGCCGGGGCCGGCGTCAAGCTCGCTCAGTCGGTCATCAAGGAGGCCGGCATCGTTCTGGACGAGAGCAAAGCGTCCGAAGGCGCGGGAGGCGGAGGAAAGCTGAAGCTCGTGCCCTACACTGTCCGGCAATTGTCGCTTGGCGATATCCAGCAGAAGGATGTGCCGGGGCTCTTTGACGGCCCGTTCCCCTGGGAACATTCCTTCGGCTTCCATCTCGCCGGCATGGTCGGCCACGACTTCCTGAAGCCGTATGCGGTGACTTTCGATTTCGACAACATGAAGATGTATCTGCGGTAACGCCGACCGACCCGATACCGCTGCCAACACAGGACTGTTAAGGTCCCCAAATTCGGGGATAAGCGTGACGGCATGCCTCGTCACGCTGGCCTCAGCGCGACGCGACCTTGATCCGCGTCTTCTTCTTCGCTGTGCGGAGCGCATTGTCCTTGTTGCTTGCCTTCACCGATCCCTTGACCGTTGCCTTGGCCGCCGTCTTTTTCGGCAAGCTGGCCCGGCTGGAATATTCGACGTAGTCCGTCGGCGGCTCGCTCTTGCGCGCCATGAAGCGCTCGACCCGCTCGGTCCAGATCGCGAGGAATTGCGCGCTGGTCAGCGCATCAACGCCGCCCTTGATCTGGCCCTTGATATCCGACGGCACATTGCCCCAGATGGCCTTGCGCGCCCAGGCCTCGCCCCTCTGCTGTCCCTCGGCGGTCAAATGCATGTTCTTCCAGGCAAGCTGGTGGGGCGCCGCGTAATGAAACGCGCATCCCTGATAGCCCTGCTGATGAATGCAATAGATCTCCGTTGCGGTTGCGCGCCGCCCGACATCCTTCTCGAATTGCGCCGCCTCGGTTGCCAGCTTCCGCGCGGCCGCGATCGAACAGTCGCGGATGTCGTAGATGTCGCCATGCCAGTATCTGGCGAACTCCCAGTCGGATAGCTGGAACAGGCATTTATACTTTCCGGTCGTCGCCCTCGGCCGGTAACCGGACTCGATCCTCGCGAACGCCTTCATCATGCGAATATCGACACCGAACAACATCGCCGCCTGTTCGATCTCGGCGCGGATGTTGCGGTTATGCGGAGCACGCTCCTCGGCAATCGCGGCGGGCAAGGGCACGGGCGTCCAGTGCGTCGGCGAGTTGTAATAAAGGACATGTCCCTTTGGAGCGATCTGGCCCACCTCTTGAGGCGAGCCGGATCGCGGAAGAGATCCCGTTACTTCTGCCGCAGGCTCCGGCTCGATTTCGGGCTCACGCAATAACAGCGATTCCGCCGCTTTCTGGGTCGCGCCCGTGTCTGCGATCACTGCGTGGATTTGTATTGCATCGCGTCCGAGCGCCAGCCATCGCTCCGCAAAGCTCGCGGGCTCGATTGCGTGGGATTCATCGGCCTCTGATGTGACCTGATCAGCCGTCCACATATCAAGGGGCAGAGCGGCGGTCACCGCCATCGCAAGCGACAGACAGCCATATCC
>JAEWHY010000434.1 GCA_023387555.1 Pseudomonadota bacterium | reverse complement strand
GGTCAGAACGGGGCCGCGAATTGCCGTGAGCATTCCAATCCTCCGCCACCACCGCTGCTGTATTCCATTGCCGCCACTGATCGTAAAGGTGCAAGGCGACACTCGCGATATTCGCGCCTTGGGGACGAACGCGCGCAAGCACGCGGCGAATCGATTCACCAAGGTTATGCGATTAAACTTGCAGACACCTGATCGTGACTACCGCCGCATGAAATGCACCGCTAGTGCTACGCGCCGCTTGCGGCAATGCTGGCGCGAGCGCGGACGCGGCAATTGCATGGCGCTTCTTGATCCGTCTCAAACGTTTTACTCTCAGCATGGCATAAGGCCGGGGGGCCGATGACAATGAATAACAATCCCGCATCTCCCGCATCCGCTCCGGCTCGCGAGCCCGTGCTGATCGACCTCGCCTTGCAGGGCGGCGGCTCGCATGGCGCCTTCGCCTGGGGCGTGCTCGACCGGCTGCTCGAAGAGCCCTGGCTGAAAATCGAAGGCGTCTCCGGCACCTCGGCCGGTGCGATGAATTCCGCCCTGCTAGCCGACGGCTTTGCCGCCGGAGGCGCCGAAGGCGCGCGCAAGGCGCTCGACACCTATTGGCGTCAGGTGGCCAAGTCGGCGCGCTTCAGCCCGTTCCAGCGCGGTCCGGTCGACCGGCTCCTCGGCCGCTGGTCGCTCGATCACTCGCCGATGTTCGTTTTCATGGACATCATGTCGCGGCTGTATTCGCCTTACGACCTCAACCCGCGCGGGCACAATGCACTGGCGCCGATCCTGGCCGACCAGATCGATTTCGAACGGCTGCGCAACTCGCCGATCAAGATCTTCATCACCGCGACCAATGTGCGCACCGGACGGCCGCGCATCTTCCGCAACGCCGACATTACGCCGGAGGTACTGATGGCCTCGGCGGCGCTGCCGACCATCTTCCAGGCGGTGGAGATCGACGGCGAAGCCTATTGGGACGGCGGCTATTCCGGCAACCCGACGATGGCGCCGCTGGTCAACGAGCTCACCTCCGACGATACCATTCTGATTCCGATCAATCCGGTCGAGCGGCCCGGCACGCCGAAAACCGCGCACGACATCCTCAATCGCCTGAACGAAATCTCGTTCAATGCGGTGCTCATCAAGGAATTGAAGATGATGGCGCTGCTGCGCAAGGTCGCCGATGTCCAGACCGGCGAAGGCGCGGCCTGGGGCCGGATGCGCGTTCACATGGTCCGCAACAACGTCACGAACAAGCTCGGCGCGTCCTCCAAGCTGAACGCCGAGTGGGAATTCATCAGCATGCTTCATGCCGAGGGCCGCAAGGCCGGCGAGGCTTTCCTCGCCGAGCATGCCAATGACATCGGCAAGCGGTCCACGCTCGACATCGATCAATTGCTGACGGAGATGCAGTGAATCATGGGTCTCCTCGGCATCCTGATCGGCCTCGCCGGCCTCATCTACTTTGCGTATCGCGGATCGAGCATCCTGGTTCTGGCGCCGATCGCCGCGCTGATCGCGGCCGCCTTCGCGGGCTATCCGCTGCTCGCGAGCTGGACGCAGACCTTCATGAGCAATGCGGCGGGCTTCATCGCCCAGTTTTTCCCGCTGTTCCTGCTCGGCGCATTGTTCGGAAAGCTGATGGAGGATTCCGGATCGGTCACCTCCATTGCCAATTACATGGTGACGAGGCTCGGGGCGCAGCGGGCGATCCTTGCGGTGGTACTCGCCGGCGCGATCGTGACTTACGGCGGCGTCAGCCTGTTCGTCGCCTTCTTCGTCATCGCCCCGATGGGCATGGCCCTGTTCAGCCAGGCGGGCGTGCCGCGCCGCCTGATGCCGGCCGCGATCATGCTCGGCACCTCGACCTTCACCATGTCCGCGATGCCCGGAACGCCGGCCATCCAGAATGCCATTCCGATGCCGTTCTTCGGCACCACGCCCTTCGCGGCGCCGGGCCTCGGCATCATCGCGTCACTGATCATGCTGGGCTTCGGGGTGTGGTGGCTGCAGCGCGCGGAAGCAAAGGCGCGGGCCGCGGGTGAAGGCTTTGGCCCGATCGCCGGCGACGCCGCAGATACAGCGGCGGACGACCCCATTGTGCGCGAGCGCGCCACCACCGCGCGCGAATTCGACCCGGCCGAAATCCACCGGAGCGCCGAAACGCCGCGCGTTCCGCCGATCGGGCTGGCGGCCTTGCCGATTCTTGTCGTGGTCGCGGTCAACCTCGCAATGTCCTTCCTGATCCTGCCGCGGATGGATGTCGCTTTCCTCGCCGAGCCGCAATGGGGCGGGACGAGTTTGTCGGCGGTGGGCGGCCTCTGGTCGGTCATGGTGGCGCTGCTTGCCGCCATCGTCACGGTCATCGCGATCAATTTCCGCAGCGTGCCGGCGCTGCGGGCGACGATGACCGCGGGCGCCAACGCATCCGTGCTCCCGATCGTGTCGGTGGCGAGCCTCGTCGGCTTCGGCGCCGTCGTCGCATCCCTGCCCGCTTTCGCCGTAGTTCGGGACTGGGTGCTGGGAATCGAAGGCGGGCCGCTGGTCTCGCTTGCGATCGCGACCAACATCCTCGCCGCACTCACCGGCTCGGCTTCCGGCGGCCTCACCATCGCGCTCGAGGCGCTTGGCCCCAGCTACATGGAGATCGCCGCCAAAACCGGCCTTAGCCCGG
The DNA here is from genome assembly GCA_023387555.1 of Pseudomonadota bacterium. Taxonomy (GTDB): domain Bacteria; phylum Pseudomonadota; class Alphaproteobacteria; order Rhizobiales; family Xanthobacteraceae; genus Pseudorhodoplanes. The sequence continues at coordinate 2,720 of JAEWHY010000434.1, read as the reverse complement.
AGCTCATGCATCGGGTAGCGGTCATCGGCGCCGGTACGCTGGACTCACTGCCGCATAACGGCGCGGTGGTGACACTGCTCGCGGTCTGCGGCTGCACCCACCGCGAAAGCTATTTCGACATCGTCATGGCCGCGATCGTCGGCGCGCTGATCGCACTCGCCGCGGTGATCGTGCTCGGGTCTGCATTCGGATCATTCTGATGCGGCGCGAACCTTTGCGCCGTATCAGTGGTGACCGGTCCCGATTACGTCTTGCGCGGGGCCTGTTTTGACGGATCCGGAATTTCCCCCGGCTGATAGCCCGGCAGCGACCCGGCCGGAATGATCGCAAGGAAGGCCAGTGCCGCCATCACCAGCAGCCCGAGCTTCAGCGCAAGCAGGCGCGACTCGGTGTTAACCCGCATCGCCGCTGCCACCTGGGCCGGCGAAGCATTGGTCCGGGACAAGATCTCCTGCAGCCGGTCGTTGCTGACGAAGTTGATGCTGTCGAGATTGACCTGCGCCTGCAGTTCCGGCGTGAGCTTCGGCGCGGCGTTAATCGCGGACAGAGCGATCGCACTCAGGAGACCGACCAGCAACGCGCCGGCGACCGCCGTTCCGACCGCCGCCGCGAGATTGTTGGTGGTGCCGCGCAGCGAACCGACATCGCCCGCCAGTTCCTTGGGAGAGGCCGTGACCAGCACGTTGAACAGCAGCGTCACCAGCGCACCCTGCCCGATGCCGAACACCACAAGCCCGATCAGCACCGGCCCCGCGCTCCAGTCGTTGCGCACCACATAGGCGAGCCACAGCAGCGCGATCGTGCACAGGATGAAGCCACCTCGGCCGATCTGGCGCGGCGTAAAACGGTCGTAGAAGCGCACGATCAGCATGGCCGCGAAGAACACGGTCAGATTGAACGGCATCATCGCGATTGCGGTCGCGATCGGGGACCGGCCCTGCACGATCTGGATATAGAGCGGCACCGAGAAATTCAGCATCGCTTCGAGCGCGACCACCGCGAACATGCAGTAAACCGCGGCCCGCTCCTTCGGTGAATCGAGGACCTGCAGGGCCAGCAGCGGCGTCTTTCCGGCCTCTTGAATGCGGTGGGTCCACCGCATGAAGACATAGCCCAGCATGATGCCGACAAGGATGAAGATCGGCGCAGGCGACGCGCCGGCGATGCTGAAAGGCGCGTTCGGCGTCGCGAGAGTGAGGCCCCAGCGGTTCAGGTTGTTGAAGCCGAAGCTGATCAAAATGATCGCCGCCGCTGCGAACAGGACGCCGACGAAATCGATCTGGACCTCGGGGCGACCCTGGTCCGGCTTGAGGCGGAAACTGAGGACGAACACCAGCGCGGACACGGCGATCAGGATGCCGAACGCCGGGCGCCAGCCGATATAAGTGCCGAGAATGCCGCCGATCACGAAGGCCAGGACGCCCGCCGCGGCCCGTGCCGAGCCGAGCGCGCCGAGCGCCGTCGCCTGCTGCTGCCCCCTGTAATTTTCGGCAATCAGCGCGACCAGAGACGGCACGATGACCGCAGCCGCAGCCCCGCTCAGCGCCTGAGCGGCAATCATCATATTAGCGGTCGGACTGAAGGTCATTAGCACCTGCGCGCCGCCGAACACGACCACCGCCGCGCGGAAAACCTTCAGGGCTCCATAACGCTGGGTCAGCTTGGCGCCGAGCATCACGAAGCCCGCGACCAGCATCGAATAGGCGACGATGCCGGTCGCGACCGTTGTCGGCGGCACCCGGAAACTCTCCACCATGCCGCTCATCGCCACGGGCAGCGAGGCGACATTGAATGACATGATCATCTGGCCGAGGGCGATGGCGATCATCGGCACCCATGATTCGCGCACCTCAGCGTCAGGCGTCGCAGCCGATATCGTGGTCATTGCGCCCCTCCCCGGAAGGATTCTGGTTGGTCGATCGCTAGTCAATTGCGCGCGGACAACGAGGTCCGGCGGCCATCAAAGCTCGGGTTTCGAAACGAACAGATCCATGCCCAGCCGCTGCGAAAGATATTTTGCGACAAGTTGTCCCTTGACGCTGTTGCCCGCCTTGTCGAGCGGCGGCGCAAACGTACCCAGCCCGCCCTTGCCGGGCGACACGGTGACGATGCCACCACCGATTCCGCTCTTTCCCGGCAGCCCGATGTCGTACAACCAGTCGCCCGACGTTTCGTACAGTCCGGCGGTCGTCATCACCGCAAGGGCGTAATGACACACCGGGGGATCGACGACCCGCTCCTTGGTGACAGGATTGACGCCGCCGTCCGCCAGCGTCGCGCCCATGACCGCAAGGTCTCTGGCGCTGACATTCAGTGAGCATTGCCGCGTGTAGAGATCCACCGCTTCCACCGGATCGCAATAGATGCGGTTCACGCTCAGCAGGAATTGCGCAATGCTGCGATTGCGGAAATTCGTCTCCTGCGCCGACCGCAGCACCTCCTCGTTCATCGCAAGCTTGCGTCCGGCGAATTGTGACAAACCATCGTGGATGAAGGCCCATTTCTCATCCACGGTGCGGCCGGGCACCAGACTGGTGGTGGCGATCGCGCCGGCATTGACCATCGGATTGGTCCGGCCATCCGGCATGCGCTCGATGCCGGCAACCGAGTTGAAGGCGTAGCCCGTCGCATTGGCGCCGAGTTTGGCGCGGGCTTCCTCGTGGCCGATTTCCTGACAGACGAGCGCGAAGATGAATGGCTTCGACACGCTCATGATGGAA
>JAEWHY010000347.1 GCA_023387555.1 Pseudomonadota bacterium | reverse complement strand
GCCGACCGGCGCTACAACCGGCCCGTGCGCCGCCAGCCCGGGGAACCGGGCGACCGGCTGATGCGCGAGGATGGCCTGTACGACCTCATCATCGAGATCGGTCACAACGACCGCCCGAGGATCGCCGGCCGCGGCAGCGCGGTTTTCATCCATGTCGCGCGCGACAATTTCGGGCCCACCGCAGGCTGCGTCGGGTTGCGCCCGGGCGACCTGTTGCGGCTGCTGGAACGGCTGTCGCCCCGGACTTGGATCGATATTCGCTAAATTGCAGCAAATTACCCGGCCCTCACCGGCCACCATCAATTAATAATATCGCAACACAGTTTCTGCGAACCGGTTTCCCTTAATCGGATCGCGATGGCGCGCTGATAGCTTTTGCGCAGGTTTCCCGCGCCGAGCGCCCCCGATGGTTACGACCCAGACACCCCATGCTGCACCGCCCGACGATCGCGAGATCATCGGGCAGGTCCTCGCAGTTGCCGGCGCCAATGCCACGATCGCACTCGCCGGCGGCATCGTTCGCGACGCCGCGCGTGCAACGGTCGGCAAGTTTGTCGGCATTGTCAGCGGCGAAGGCGTGATCATCGGCATGATCACCAAGGTGTTCCAGCAATCCGACGGGCGCGGCACGAGTGTCGCCCAACTCGATCTGTTCGGAGAAATGCACGAGCACGAGGGTGTTCCCGCCTTCTCGCGCGGCATCACCGATTATCCGCGGATCGGCGATCCGGCCCTCTTGATGACGAACGACGAGTTGCGCCTGATCTACGGCAATAACCGCGCACCCGCCGATCTTGGGACGCTGCGGCAGGACCCGACGATCAGGGCGCTGGTCGATGTCGACGAACTCCTGAACAAGCACTTCGCCATTCTGGGAACGACCGGTGTCGGAAAGTCGAGCGGCGTCGCGATCATTCTTCAGCAGGTGCTGATGGCGCGGCCCGACCTTCGGATCTTTCTCGTCGATCCGCATAACGAATACGGACGCTGCTTCGGCGACAAGGCGCAGGTTCTCAATCCGCACAATCTTCGGCTGCCGTTCTGGCTGTTCAACTTCGAGGAAACCGTCGATGCCTTCTTCGGCGGGCGGCCGGGCGTGCCCGATGAAGTCGAGATTCTCGCCGAGGTGATCCCGATCGCCAAGGGCGCCTATCTGCAATATCGCAATACGTCCGACCACTCGCTCATCAGAAAGCGTGATCCGAGGAGCGCGGGCTTCACGCCCGATACGCCGGCGCCCTATCGCATCGAGGATCTGATCGGCCTCATCGACGAGCGTATGGGCAAGCTCGAAAACCGGTCCTCGCGCGCGCATCACTACAAGCTGATGCAGCGGATCCAGACCTTCCGCAACAATCCGCGATACGCCTTCATGTTCGAGAACGCCAACGTCGGCGGCGACACGATGGCGGAGATCATCTCGCATCTGTTCCGGCTGCCGGCCCACGGCAAGCCGGTCACGGTGATGCAACTCGCCGGCTTCCCGGCCGAGGTGGTGGATTCGGTTGTCTCCGTGCTGTGCCGCATGGCTTTCGACTTCGGGCTATGGAGCGAGGGCGTCGCGCCGCTGCTGTTCATCTGCGAGGAGGCGCATCGCTACGCCGCCGCCACCGAGTGGAAAAAAGGGTTCGGACCGACCCGCCGCGCGTTGTCGCGTATCGCCAAGGAAGGCCGCAAATACGGGGTTTTTCTCGGGCTCGTCACGCAGCGCCCCTGCGAGATCGATCCCAACATCATCTCCCAGTGCAACACGCTGTTCGTGATGCGCCTCGCCAATGATCGGGACCAGGCGCTGATTCGTTCGGCGATTTCAGATGCGGCATCGAGCCTCCTGGCCTTCGTTCCTTCGCTTGGAACCGGCGAGGCGTTCGTATTCGGCTCGGGCGTCGCGCTTCCGATGCAAATGACCTTCAACAGATTGCCCGAGCAGTTCCGTCCAACGAGCGAAGTCGGCAGGAACGGGTACGGCTCGTCCGAGGCCGGGCTGGAACTCATCGCGTCCGTGATCGACCGCTGGCGCGGCGCCACAATGAGCCAGAAGCTTCACGAAGACGACAGCTACGACCTCGGATTTGCGCGCGACGATGCAGCACCGATGCAGCCGGCCTCACTCGGAGGCGGCCTCGATCCACAGCGCTCGCGGCTCCTGAAGCAGCCGCTCAGTGCGGCGCTAGCGTCGAGCGAGATGGCGAAGACCTGGCGGTAACGGCACGTTCAGCAAGCTCCGCCTAAGAAGGCCGACCGCCCTCGAACCACACTGCTTTGGTTCGAGGCACGTTTTCCCGGAATCGGTCCGGGATGATCTGTGGAAGGCCTTGATGAGCAAACTTCTCTCTTCGTTGGTATTCGGCGGCGCCATGCTGCTGACCGCCGCTGCCGCGCATGCGTTTCCGGCCGCCCCGTCGGCCGTGCTGGAACTGCCGTCCGATGTGATCCAGACCTCCGGCGGCTGTGGCCCCGGCTGGTACCGCGGTCCGGGCGGCGCCTGCCGTCCGAAGCCCGGCCCCGTGTATGTCGTGCCGGCGCCGGTCGTCGTTGCACCCCGTCCGGTCGTCGTCGCACCGCGTCCCGTGGTCGTTGCGCCGCGGGCGCGTTGCTGGTGGGAAGCGGGTCCGCGCGGGCGGGTTCGCGTCTGCCGCTGATCTGCCAACGCAGTCCGTCATAAACGAAGGAAGCCTCGCGACGGCCGGTGCGGGGCTTCTTTCATTGATAGCGGCTCAATGCTGTGGCCGCGTCCCGAAGATGGCGCTGCCAACGCGCACATGAGTTGCACCGAACGCGATGGCGGTGGCGAAATCGGAACTCATGCCCATCGACAGCAGCTTCAGTCCGTTTCGCGCCGCGATCTTTGCCGTCAGAGCGAAATGCGGCGCCGGTGCCTCGTCGAATGGCGGGATGCACATCAGCCCGGAAATCGTCAGGCCATAGCTGTCACGGCAATCGCGCAGAAACGCATCGGCCTGCTCCGGCAGGATACCCGCCTTTTGCGGCTCCGCCCCGGTGTTGATCTGGACGAAGAGGTCCGGCGATCGCCCCTGCTTCTGAATTTCCTTCGCAAGCGCTTCGCAGAGGCTCGACCGATCGACCGAATGAATGGCGTCGAACAGCGACACCGCCTCCTTGGCCTTGTTGGATTGCAGCGGCCCGATCAAATGCAGTGAGAGACCGGCGTGTTGCGCCCGGATGTCCGGCCATTTGGCCTTGGTCTCCTGAACGCGGTTCTCGCCGAACACGCGCTGGCCTGCGGCGATGGCAGCTAGAATCGCGTCCGCACCGAAGGTTTTCGACACCGCGATCAACGTCACCGAGGCGGGATCGCGCTTCGCATCGTGGCAGGCCTGCACAATCTCGGCGTGCACCGCCGAAAGGGCGGCTGCGACGTCAAGCGATGGGCTCGGGTGCGATGAAGCAGGATCAGGCATGGCGGTGCACTAAACGACGCAGCATCGGAACTTCAAGCATAAAGCCCGCCGAAGCCGGCCAGCGTCGGCTATGTAACCCCGGAATGCCGAGTCCCGTTTCGCGACGTTGACCCCAAAGAGGGATTCATGGCACGTCCGGCACGATTTTCTGAGCTTTTGAGCCCTTCATGACAGCCTCGCGCTACAACGCCCGCGACGCCGAACCGCGCTGGCAAAAGACCTGGGACCAGGACGGCATCTTCGCCACGAAGAACGGCGATCCGCGCCCGAAATACTACGTGCTGGAGATGTTCCCCTATCCGTCGGGGCGCATCCATATGGGCCACGTGCGCAACTACACGATGGGCGACGTGGTGGCGCGCTACAAGCGCGCCAGGGGCTTCTCGGTGCTGCACCCGATGGGCTGGGACGCCTTCGGCATGCCGGCGGAAAACGCCGCGATGGAGCGCAAGGTCCATCCCAAGGCCTGGACCTACCAGAACATCGCCGCGATGAAGGCCCAGCTGCGCTCGATGGGGCTCTCGCTCGACTGGGCGCGCGAGATCGCGACCTGCGATCCGGCCTATTACAAGCATCAGCAGGCGATGTTCCTCGACTTCCTCGAAGCGGGCCTCGTCGAGCGCAAGCAGTCGAAGGTGAACTGGGACCCGGTCGATCAGACCGTGCTCGCCAACGAGCAGGTGATCGACGGCCGCGGCTGGCGCTCCGGCGCGCTGGTGGAGCAGCGCGAGCTGACCCAGTGGTTCCTGAAGATCAGCGATTACGCGCAGGACCTGCTGGACGCGATCGACAGCCTCGACCGCTGGCCGGAAAAAGTGCGCATCATGCAGCGCAACTGGATCGGGCGCTCGGAAGGCCTGTTCATCCGCTTCGCGCTCGATCCGAACACGACGCCGGCCGGCGAATCGGAGCTCGACGTCTTCACGACGAGGCCCGACACCCTGTTCGGCGCGAAGTTCATGGCGATCGCACCGGATCATCCGCTGGCGAGAGCGGCGGCCGCGAAGAACGCCGCGCTTGCCGAATTCATCGCGGAATGCAAACGGCGCGGCACCTCGCAGGCCGAGATCGACACCGCGGAGAAGCTCGGCTTCGACACCGGCATCAAGGCGGTCCATCCGCTCGATCCGAACTGGCAATTGCCGGTCTATGTCGCGAACTTCATCCTGATGGATTACGGCACCGGCGCGATCTTCGGCTGCCCGGCGCACGACCAGCGCGACCTCGATTTCGTCAACAAATACGGGCTCGGCAACGTGCCCGTCGTTTGCCCGCCGGGGCAGGATCCGAAGACCTTCGTCATCACCGACACCGCCTATGACGGCGACGGCACGATGATCAATTCGCATTTCCTCAACGGCCTTTCGATTGCGGACGCAAAGGAAAGAGTTGCACGGAGGCTCGAGAGCCAGTTGCGCGACGGCAAGGCCGTGGCGCATCGTCAGGTGAATTTCCGCCTCCGCGACTGGGGCATCTCGCGCCAGCGCTACTGGGGCTGCCCGATCCCGGTCATCCATTGCGAGGCCTGCGGCATCGTGCCGGTGCCGAAGGCGGATCTGCCGGTGGAATTGCCCGAAGACGTGACCTTCGACCGGCCTGGCAACCCGCTCGATCGCCATCCGACCTGGAAGAACGTGCCGTGCCCATCATGCGGCAAGCCGGCGCGGCGCGAAACCGACACCATGGACACCTTCGTCGATTCGTCCTGGTATTTCGCGCGCTTCACCGATCCGTGGATCACGACCGCGCCGACCGATCGCGCCAATGTCGATCGCTGGCTGCCGGTCGATCAATATATCGGCGGCATCGAGCATGCGATCCTGCATCTGCTGTACAGCCGCTTCTTCACCCGCGCGATGAAGAAGACCGGCCATGCCGGACTGGACGAGCCGTTCGCCGGCCTGTTCACGCAGGGCATGGTGGTCCACGAAACCTATCGCAAGGCGAATGGCGAATTCGTCATGCCGTCCGAGATCACGATCGTGGCCGAAGGCGACAGCCGTACGGCGACGCTGAAGACCACCGGCGAACCGATCGAGATCGGCTCGATCGAGAAGATGTCGAAGTCGAAGAAGAACACCGTCGACCCCGACGACATCATCGGCGCCTACGGCGCCGACACCGCGCGCTGGTTCGTGCTGTCCGACTCGCCACCCGAACGCGACGTGATCTGGACCGAGGAAGGCGTCCAGGGCTCGTGGCGATTCGTGCAGCGGCTGTGGCGCCTGGTGGGCGAAGCCGCTGAAATCGCCGCGAAAGCCCCGGCCGAGCGGCCGGCCGCATTCGGTGACCGGGCGACCGCCCTGCGCAAGGCGGCCCATGGCGCGCTGGCGAAGGTGTCGGAGGATATCGAGAAGCTGCGCTTCAACCGCTGCGTCGCCCATATCTACGAATTCTCGAACGCACTTTCGGGCGCGATCGGGGACGTCGCCTCCCCGGCGGAGATCACGCCGGACTTTGCCTGGGCAGTGCGGGAGGCCGGCTGTATCCTGGTGCAGCTGTTCGCGCCGATGATGCCGCATCTGGCCGAGGAATGCTGGGCCGCGCTCGGCCACGACACGCTGGTCTCGATGCAGGGCTGGCCGGAAATCGAGGCCGCGCTCCTGGTGGAAAACACCATCACCCTGCCGGTTCAGGTCAACGGCAAGAAGCGGGCTGATGTAACTGTGCCACGGGATGCGGGAAATTCGGATATCGAGGCTGCCGTATTAACGCTGGATGCGGTAAAGAAGGCTCTGGACGGCAAGCCTCCCAAAAAGGTCATTGTTGTCCCGCAAAGGATTGTGAATGTCGTCGCCTAGGGGGCATAGGGCAAGAAGGTCCGGGGGATTCGGGCGCTTTGTGGCGCTGGGGCTGGCTTTTGCCTGCGCCGGCCTGTCGGCCGGTTGCTTCCAGCCGCTCTACGGCAACGGCTCGATCGATGCGGTCGGCTCCCCGGCTCCGATTCGGACTGCGCTCGCCAGCGTTGAGGTCGAGGAAATCGACGCCCCGAACGGCACGCCCGAGGCGCGGCTCGGGGTCGAAGTGCGCAACGCCCTGATCTTCGGGCTGACCGGCGGCGCCGGACAGTTGCCGCCCACCCACCGGCTGAAGATCAACCTCAAGGGCAACCGGCAGAACGTGATCGTGGACATCCAGACCGCCCGTCCGGACATGGAGATCTACGGCATCGACGCCACCTACAGCCTGGTCGAAATCGAGTCGAAAAAGGTCGTGCTGACCGGACGCGCGATCTCCCGGCAGTCGTTCGACATCCCCGGGCAGCAGCAGCGTTTCGCCCGCGCCCGCGGCGAGCGCGATGCCCAGAACCGCGCCTCGACCATTATCGCCGAGCAGATCAAGTCGCGGCTTGCGTCGTATTTCGTATCTGGCGGCTGATCGCGGCGGATTCGTACGCCGCTGAATCTTTCGGTCGTGCCCGCGAAGGCGGCGACCTATATTCCAGAGCTGTAGTTATGGATCCCCGCCTTCGCGGGGACGACATCTTATGGTCGCTCTGAAAACCTCCGAGATCGAATCGTTTATCGCGCGGCCCGATCCGGCGCGACCGATCGTCCTGATTTACGGGCCGGACACGGGGCTTGTGCATGAGCGCGCCGAGGCGCTGATCCGGGTCTCGGTCGACAATCCGGCGGACGTGTTCTCGCTGATCCGGATCGACGGCGATGAATTGTCCGGCAATCCCTATCGCCTGGTCGAGGAAGCCAACACCATCCCGATGTTCGGCGGCCGCCGCGCGATCTGGGTGAAGGCCGGCAGTCGCAACATCGCGCCCGCGGTCGAGGCCGTGATCAACGCGCCCTCGCCCGATTGCCGGGTGGTGATCGAGGCCGGCGAATTGCGCAAGACCTCACCGCTGCGCACGCTCTGCGAGAAGGCAAGGAATGCGGCGGCGATCGCCTGCTATGCCGACGACGAGCGCGATATCGCCCGCGTTGTCGAAGACGAACTGAAGAAGGCCGGCCTCTCGATCGCGCCCGATGCACGCGCGGCGCTCATGCCGTTCCTAGGCGGCGACCGCCAGGCGACGCGCAATGAATTGCGCAAGCTTGCACTTTACGTGCATGGCCACGACCGCATCACCGTCGACGACGTTATGGCGGTGGTGGCCGATGCATCCGCTGTCGCGCTCGACAATGTCATCGACGCGGCGTTCTGCGGCAGACCCGGGGACGTCGAATCACACTTTGCAAAGGCGCGCGGCGAAGGCACCGCGCCCGGCGCGATCGTCTCGGCGGCGTTGCGTCATCTCTCCAGCCTGCACCGGATGCGCGTTGCGGTGGAAGACGGCCAGTCGGTTTCAGGCGTTGTCGAAGGCGCACGGCCTCCGATTCATTTCCGGCGCAAGCCTGCGATCGAGACCGCGTTGCGGGCGTGGACGTCAGCGAAACTGCTCGATGCGATGCAGTCGCTCGCCGAGGCCTTGCTGCAAACACGGGTGCAGCCGAATCTCGCCGAGGCCGTCGCCCAGCGCACGCTGATGACGCTCGCAACAGCGGCGCGCAAGAGGGCCTGATCGCATCTGGTGATTCGACGCGGCGCAGCCGCGTTTCACGAACCGCGGCAGCGCGATCTTCTGCCTTGCGGCTGGGGTCGCGTCAGCCGCCCTGCAGGCGACGCACCACTTCGTCGAGTTGGTCCAGCGTGCGATAGCGAATGCCGAGGGCGCCGCCGGCGCGACCGCGGTCGTTGATCTCCACCACCAGTCCGAGCGCGTCCGACAACTGCCGCTCCAGCGCGGCGATGTTGGCGTCCTTCAGCGCTTTCGCGGTCGTCTTCTTGGTCTTCTTGCCGGCCGCCTTGGCATTGTCCTGACGCAGCTTCTCGGCCTCGCGGACATTGAGGCCCTTTTCGACGATGTCACGGGCGACGGCTTCCGGGTCGTCCTGGTTGATCAGCGCGCGGGCATGACCTGCGGTCAGCTTGCCCTGGTTGATATAGGCCTTGACCGAGTCCGGCAGCCTGAGAAGCCGCAGCGTGTTTGCGACATGGCTGCGGCTCTTGCCGACGATATGCGCGATGTCGTCCTGGCTATGACTGTATTGCGAGGCGAGCGCCTGATAGCCCGCCGCCTCTTCGAGCGGATTGAGATCGGCGCGCTGGATGTTCTCGATGATCGCAAGCTCGAGCGCTTCCGCATCGGTGACTTCAAGGACGACGATCGGCACCTCGTGCAGACCGGCGCGCTGCGACGCGCGCCAGCGGCGTTCGCCGGCGATGATCTCGAAGGTCTTGCCGCCGTCGGGCGCCGCACGCACCACGATCGGCTGAATGATGCCGCGTTCGCGAATCGACTGCGCCAGCTCTTCGAGCTCGGCATCGGCGAAAATACGCCGCGGATTGTTCGGGCTCGCCTTGACGTATTCGATCGGCACCTTGCGCGGCGTGGTCTTCTGCACGCGTTCCGATACGGCAGACTCGGCGCCGACATCACCCATCAGCGCGGCGAGGCCACGCCCCAGCCGCGATCGTGTTTCTTCTGCCATGTCGGCCGCTCCTGACGTTCGCGCCACCCGTCCCTCCGCGTTCAAATTCCATAGCCCGCCGGCTACTGCGAGCCCTGCTCGCGCTCGCGCTGGATCACTTCGGTCGCCAGTCTCAGGTAGGCATCGCTGCCGGCGCATTTGAGATCATAGACCAGCACCGGCTTGCCGTAGGACGGCGCCTCGGAGATACGCACATTGCGCGGAATGACGGTGTCGTAAACCTTCGAGCCCATGAACTCGCGCACGTCGGCGACGACCTGGTTCGACAGATTGTTGCGCGAATCGAACATGGTCAGGACGATGCCGTGGATGGTCAGCCGCGGATTGAGCAGCTCCTTCACCTGATCCACGGTCTTCATCAGCTGCGACAGACCTTCGAGTGCGAAGAACTCGCACTGAAGCGGAACGAGCACGGCGTCGGACGCGGCCATCGCGTTGACGGTGAGCAGGTTCAACGACGGCGGACAATCGACGAGGACATAGGTGTAGTCGGTGCCCTCGGCCGCGCCTTCATTCAGACGGCCGAGGGCATTGCGCAGGCGCACGGCGCGATCGCGCGCGCCGGAGATTTCCAGTTCGATACCGGCGAGGTCCAGCGTCGAGGCCGCGATGTGCAGGCGCGGCACCGAGGTGGTGAGGATCGCGTCGCGCAACGTCGCCTCGCCGGCCAGGACGTCGTAGGTCGAAAGGTTGCGGCTCCGGCTATCGATGCCAAGTCCGGTCGAGGCGTTGCCCTGCGGATCGAGGTCGATCACCAGCACCCGCTCGCCGATCGCGGCGAGCGCGGTGCCGAGATTGATGGCGGTCGTGGTCTTGCCGACGCCGCCCTTCTGGTTGGCGACCGCAAGCACCCGCATGCCCTGCGGGGCGCTGGCGGACGGTTCGGCCGCCCCGGCGGTGTCGGTCGGGGCGATGGTGGGCGCGTCGGTCATGTCTGGCCTCGATATAGGAATATGATCTTAAATCAATCCCGGATTGGACGAAGACGTTCAACCGAGCGGACTCGAACGATGCGCCCCGAGGAATCAGTGACGCTTTCGATCAACTCAGCGTCGATGGTCCAACATTTAGATGCTTTGGTCAATTCGGCCTCTACATCTCGCCCCTTGAGGAACAACGCTTGAGCGCCCCTGCTCAACAAGGGATAGGCGCTTTCGACCAGGTTTTCGAGGGGTGCGAGGGCCCGCGCGGTCACGATCTCCACCGGCTCTGCGAAGTGATCCACAAGGTCTTCGATCCGGACCGCGTGCACCCGGGCCGGCGCTCCCGTCAGCCGGACCGCTTCGCGCAGGAACGCCGCCTTCTTCAGATTGCTTTCGACGAGATGCACCATAGCCCCCGGCCGGTCAGCGATGGCGCAGGCCACCACCAGCCCCGGAAAGCCGCCGCCCGATCCGAGATCGACCCAGTGCCGGACGCCGGGCGCCAGCGGCAGCAGCTGCAGGGAATCGGCGATGTGGCGGGACCACAGCTCCGGCAGGGTCGAGGGCGCGACCAGATTGGTGGTCGCCTGCCATTGCAGGAGCGCGGCGACATAGCGATCGAGCCGCGCCAGCGTTTCCGACGGTATTTCACGTGAATCAGGCAGCAGCGCGAGCGCCTTCGCCTTGTCGGCCGCCAGGGCGATGTCGAGGTCGCGGGGCGCTGCCGCGGGACGGCCGCGTGCCATCAGCGGGCCGCTGACCGGGGGGCGCTGCCCCGGCGCAAATGCGCCACGAGAAGGGTCAGCGCCGCAGGCGTCACGCCCTCGAGCTGCCCGGCATGTCCGATGGTCCGGGGCCGGTGCGTCGTGAGCTTGTGGCGGGCCTCGTTCGACAGGCCGACAATCGCCGCATAATCCAGATCGTCTGGCAGCACGAGCGCCTCGTCGCGCCGATAGGCGGCGATATCCGCCGCCTGGCGCGACAGGTACACGTCGTACTTGGCGTCGATCTCGAGCTGCTCGGCGACATTGGCAGTGAGCGCCCCGAGCTGCGGCCAGATCCGGGACACATCCGCGAGGCTGACGTCCGGATAGGACAGAAGCTCGAATGCGGTTCGGCGATGGCCGTCCTTCTTGAGATTCAGGCCATGCCGCGCCGCTTCGGTCGGGGAAACCTGCACCGAACGGGCGAACTCGCGGGCCTCGGCGAGGGCCGCCGCCTTGGTCCGGTAGGCGTCCCGGCGCGCGGCGCCGACGCAGCCAAGCGCAATGCCCTTGTCGGTCAGCCGCTGGTCCGCATTGTCCGCCCGCAGCGCCAGCCGGTACTCGGCGCGCGAGGTGAACATGCGATAGGGCTCCGTGATTCCACGTGAAACAAGGTCGTCCACCATGACCCCGAGGTAGGCCTCGGCGCGGTCAAAAGTGATGGCCGATCCGCCACTTGCGCGGGATGCAGCGTTCAGTCCGGCGAGCAATCCCTGGGCCGCCGCCTCCTCATATCCGGTCGTGCCGTTGATCTGCCCGGCGAGGAAAAGCCCCGGCAGCCGCCGGGTCTCGAGGGTTGGCTCCAGTTCGCGGGGATCGACGTGGTCGTATTCGATCGCATAGCCCGGACGGACGAATTGCGCCCGCTCCAGGCCCGGAATGGTCGCCACAAGGGCCTGCTGGACCTCTTCCGGCAGAGAGGTGGAGATGCCGTTCGGGTAAACTGTGTGATCGTCGAGGCCTTCCGGCTCCAGAAACAGCTGATGGCCGTCGCGTTCCCCGAACCGCACGATCTTGTCCTCGATCGAGGGGCAGTAACGGGGGCCGCGGCTGTCGATCTGGCCGGAATACATCGGCGAGCGGTGCACATTGGCCCGGATCACCGCATGGGTGGCCTCGGTGGTGCGGGTGATGCCGCATTTGATCTGCGGATTGTCGATTCTGGCGGTCAGATAGGAGAACGGCTCCGGCGGCTCGTCACCCGGCTGCATCTCCAGCGCCGCCCAATCGATGGTCCGCCCGTCCAGACGCGGCGGCGTGCCGGTCTTCAGTCGGCCCAGCGCCAAGCCGGCGCGCTCGAGAGCGCCCGACAGACCCATGGAGGGTGCCTCCCCGACCCGCCCGGCCGGGATTTTGCGCTCGCCGATATGGATCAGGCCCCGCAGGAAGGTGCCGGTGGTCAGAACCACCGCCCCGGCGGCCAGAATGCGGCCGTCGGCGAGGCGGATGCCCGTCACCCGTCTATCCTCGACCAGAAGATCGTCGGCCTCGCCCTCGACCACCGTCAGATTTGCGGTTTCGCGGATCTCGGCCTGCATCGCGGCGGCATAAAGCTTGCGGTCGGCCTGCGCGCGGGGCCCGCGGACTGCCGGACCCTTCCGGCGATTCAAAACCCGGAACTGGATGCCGCCGCGGTCGGCGACCCGGCCCATCAGACCGTCCAGCGCGTCGATTTCCCGGACCAGATGCCCCTTCCCAAGGCCACCGATGGCCGGATTGCAGGACATCGCCCCGATGGTCTCGAACCGATGGGTCACCAGCGCCGTGGTCGCGCCAAAGCGTGCCGCGGCCGCCGCGGCTTCACAGCCGGCGTGGCCGCCGCCAATCACGATGACGTCGAAGCGCTGATCCATGAAGCGCGGATCCATAGGCAAAAATCGAAGGATATCTGGGGCCGTATGTAGTGGAGCCCCGGCCCGGCGTCAAAAAGATCGCGATTCACGGGTTCCGTTTCACGTGAAACGCAGGAGTCTCATAACGTTGGGGCGAGAGTCTGGACTCGAATCCGAAAAGGTAAACGCGCTATTTACCAATACAGAAATCGCGGAAGATCTTGTCCAGGACGTCCTCGACGTCGACCCGGCCGGTCAGCCGGCCAAGCGCCTGAGCTGCAAGGCGTAATTCCTCCGCAAAGGTGTCCTCCCGGCCGGCCTCGCCCTCGGAAATCGCGCGATCCAGGGCGGCTTCGGCCCGCTCCAGCAGATTTCGCTGCCGTTCCCGGGTCACCAGCGCCGGTTCCCGCGATTCCAGGCTGGTTTTGGCGAAACCGGTGAGGTCGGCCAGAAGCCGATCGACCCCCTCCCCGCTCACCGCGGATAGCTCGTAGAAGTGCCGATCCTCGGCTCTGAGCGTCGCCTGAGCATCCTGCTCGGCCATTGGACGACCGATCCGATCAATCTTCGTCCGGACCAGCCATGTTTCGGGCGCGGAACCTTGGCCGGAACCATCTCCTGAACCCGGATTCGGAGTTCCCGGCGCCGAATCCGGATTCGCAGCTCCACTCTCCGTTAACCATAGGACCAGATCGGCGGCGGCGGCCCGGGCCCTCGCCCGCTCCACCCCCTCCCGCTCCACTGGATCGTCGGTCTCCCGGATCCCGGCGGTATCGAGCAGCGTGACCGGATAGCCGCCGAGATCGAGATGGACCTCGATCACGTCGCGGGTGGTCCCGGCATAGGGCGAGACAATCGCGACATCGCGCCGGGCGATGCGGTTGAGCAGCGTCGACTTGCCGGCATTGGGGGGACCGGCGATCGCCACCACCAGCCCCTCGCGCAAACGCTCGCCGCGGCGGCCGTCCGCGAGCAGCGCTGCGATTTCCTGCTGCAGCAAACGCGCGGCATCGAGCGACCGCACGGCAACATCGGCGGCGACATCGGCCTCGTCCGAGAAATCGATCCCGGCCTCCGCCAGCGCCATCGCCTCGATCAGCCGCAGCCGCCAGTTTTCGGCCCGGTCGCCGAGCAAACCCTGTAGCTGCCGCACCGCCTGCCGCCGCTGCGCCTCGGTGTCGGCAAAGATCAGATCGGCCAGGCCCTCGACCGCGGTCAGGTCCAGCTTGCCATTCTCGAAGCCGCGCCGGGTGAATTCGCCGCCCTCCGCCGGGCGCAGGCCCGGCATCCGGGACAGCGCTGCAAATGTCGCGGCGATCACCGCCCTGCCCCCATGCAGCTGCAGTTCGACGACGTCCTCGCCGGTCTCGGAATTGGGCCCCTCGAAGAACAGCACCAGCGCCTGGTCGATGGTCTCGCGCGTGCGCGGATCGCGGATGGTGGCGAGCATCGCCCGCCGCGATTCCGGGACGCGGCCGACCAGCGCCTGCAGCGCGGCGCGGGCCTGCGGTCCGGAGATGCGGACGACGCCGATCGCGGCCGGCACCGAACCGGACGAGAGCGCGTAGATGGTGTCGGAGGAAACGGTCATGCCCTTGCTTCAACCCGGTTCAGCATTGCACGTAAAGAGGTCAAGCAGCCTGTCTTGCAATCTTGGCAAGCATGTCTTACAATTTCACCCATGAAATCCATTACCGTTCGGCTCCCCGACTGCGTCGTCGACGACATCGAAGCCGAGGCCCAGAAGCGCAAGATGTCGAAGACCGATATCATTCGCGAGCGGCTCACCAGGCCGCAGTCGCCCACGCCAACTGACCAATGGAGCGACTTGCTTGCGCGCGTCGCCGGTTCGGTAGAAGGCCCGACCGATCTAAGTTCAAATGTAAAAAAGTATCTGAAGTCGACGGGATATGGCCGGAACCGTTCTCGTTGACGCTGGATTCCTCGCCGCGTTTTTTATCGCACGAGATTCGAACAGCGCCTGGGCGCTTGCGCAACCACATCGATTCCCGCCGCCGTGGCACACCTGCGATGCGGTCATTTCAGAGACTTTGCACGTCGTTGGCTCGCAAGCGTTCCAGCCATTGGCTTCGCTCATTCGCGGCGGCGCACTTGTATCCTCATTTCGCTTTGTCGAGAGCACGACGGAAGTTCTCGCACTCATGGAGAAATACGCCGACGTTCCGATGAGCTTCGCGGACGCGTGCCTCGTTCGAATGACCGAGGTCTCGCCTGACCCGACATTGCTGACGACGGACACCGATTTCCGCATCTACCGGCGGCACGGACGCAAGGCGATTCCGTGCGTCATGCCGGCCTAAAGCGTTTTCGAGCGAAGTGGACACCGGTTCGCGTGAAGAAAACGCGTCAACGCAAGAACCGAGAGGCTTTTCGCGATTCGAAGAAAAGCGAAAAGACTCTAGAGTCTTTGCATTGCCGCTTGTTCGCGCGCGAACCGGTGGCCGCTTCGGCTCGTAAACAATCAAATCACATTCCGGCCGATCTGCAGCGCGCCGAGCGCCAGCAGCCCGATATAGAGAAAGAAGCGGAAGGCGTCGGCACTGATGCGCGCGCGCACGCGCTGTCCCGCATACATGCCGGCGACCGCCGGCACGATCGCCAGCAATGACAGCGTGCCGAGCGAAAGATTGATGACACCGCCGTCCCACAGCACCAGCGCGAGCGCGATGGTCGAGACCGTAAAATGCAGGCCGAGCGCCTGCACCAGTTCGTCCTTGTCGAAGCCGATGGCCTGCAGATAGGGCAGGGCGGGAATGACGAACACGCCGGTCGCCGACATGACGATGCCGGTCAGCACGCCGACGATCGGCCCCAGCCAGATCTCTGTGCGGCGTTCGATCGAGAATTTCACCTTTGACAGGCCGATCAGCGCATAGACGATCAGCACGATGCCGAGCCCGATCGCCGCGTGTTTTGCGTTGCCGCCGGTGAGCATGCCGTTGCCGAGCCAGGCGCCGACGAACATGCCGATCATCATCCCGCCGAGCCGCTTGATCAGGCCGACGAGATAGGGGCCCGCCACCATCTGCCAGACATTGGTGGCGAGCGACGGCGCGATCAGGATCGCGGCCGCCTGTGCCGGACTGATCACCGCGGCGAGCAGGCCCATCGCCACCGTCGGCAGACCCATGCCGATCACGCCCTTCACGAAGCCGGCGAGCAGATAGGCAACGACCACAAGCGCGATGAGAAATCCGTCCATGCGCCGCAGTTGAAACAAGTCGCGGCGCGCCACAATGCCTAAACCGCGAAGGCAGCCTTCGCGAAAACGGAATGGCAGGCACCGCGCGCAGCACAGGAGATTTGCGCCCGCTGGCGACCGGGCGTATATACGGTTCTAATCGGAGCTATCCCATGGCATTTCATGTGCGCAACCGGGAAACCGAGCGACTCGCGCGTGAGCTGGCTCGAACCGCGAAACTCGGTTTGACCGAAGCCGTGCATCTGGCGCTCTCAAACGAGCTGCAGCGGCGCCAGCGGACCGTGCCCCTGTGGGACCGTATCGCCGGCCTTCGCAAGCGCGTTCGGGCGCGCGTCAAGGACGCCCGGCCGGTCACCAAGGAATTCCGCGACGATCTCTACGAAGCGAAGGCGGACCGTGTTCGTTGATGCCTCGGCGATCGTCGCCATCCTGACCGAAGAGGATGACGGTCAGGCGCTTGCCGAAACGCTGGATGCCGCGCGCTCGCCGGTCACGTCCCCGATCGCCGTGTGGGAAGCAGCAGCATCGATCTCACGAAAGACCCGGCGCACCGCGGAATCAGAGCTGCCGGACATCCTTGCCTTTCTCGAAGCCGCAAGCATCGCGATCGTTCCGGTCGATATGACCGTGACAACGGGCGCCCTGAGCGCTTTCGACCGTTACGGGCGGCGTAGCGGCCATCCCGCCGACCTGAATATGGGCGACTGCTTCGCCTACGCCTTCGCCAAGCTGAACAAGACAGGGCTGCTCTACAAGGGTAAGGATTTCGGCCTGACCGATCTGCGCCGCGACTGATCCTGTCGTGCAACCTGTGCCGCCGGCGCTGCGTTGAGATCGCAATCCAACCAACCGGACGCCTCATGTCGACAGCGCCCAGCACTCACGAAAACCGGCTCGCGCGCGAGACCTCGCCGTATCTGCTCCAGCACAAGCACAATCCGGTGGAGTGGTGGCCGTGGGGACCGGAGGCGCTCGCGCAAGCCAAGGCGAACAACAAGCCGATCCTGCTGTCGGTCGGTTACGCCGCCTGTCACTGGTGCCACGTCATGGCGCATGAAAGCTTCGAGGACGAAGCGACGGCGCGGGTGATGAACGAGCTGTTCGTCAACATCAAGGTCGACCGCGAGGAGCGGCCCGACATCGACCAGATCTACATGCAGGCGCTGCATCATCTGGGCGAGCAGGGCGGCTGGCCCTTGACCATGTTTCTCACGCCGGCTGGCGAGCCGGTCTGGGGCGGCACCTATTTTCCGCCGACCTCGCGCTACGGCCGGCCCGCCTTTGTCGACGTGATGCGCGAGGTGGCGCGGCTGTTCCGGGAAGAGCCCGCCAAGATCGAGCAGAACCGCGTGGCGCTGATGTCGCGGCTGGCCGAGGTCGCCCGGCAGCCGCAGCGCGTGACCATCGGCCGGCAGGAACTCGACCAGGTCGCGATGCAGCTCGGCAGCGCGATGGACCCGATCAATGGCGGCCTGCGCGGCGCGCCGAAGTTTCCGCAATGCACGATATTCGAGAACCTGTGGCGGGCGGGGCTGCGGCAATCACGTCCCTCGTCATGGCCGGGCCGGCCCGGTGATGACCAAAATCAGGCAGGCTCACCCGCCGATAAATTCTTCCATATCATCGACCTGACACTGACCAGGATCAGCGAAGGCGGGATCTACGACCATCTGGGCGGCGGCTATTCGCGCTACTCGGTCGACGACAAGTGGCTGGTCCCGCATTTCGAGAAGATGCTCTACGACAACGCCCAGATTCTCGACCTCTTGGGCCTGGCGTGGCAGCGGACCGGGAAAATGCTCTACCGGGAACGCGCCGAAGAGACTGTGGGTTGGCTCCAGCGGGAGATGACAAGCGGGGAGGGCGCGTTTTACTCCTCGCTCGATGCCGACTCCGAAGGCGTGGAGGGCAAGTTCTACGTCTGGTCGCTGGCGGAGGTGCACGCCGCACTCGGCGGAAATGCTGCGGTTTTCGCGCAGCATTATGATGTGACTCCCGAAGGCAATTTCGAGGGTCACAATATCCTCAACCGTCTCAAAGACTTACCGCGCAGCATGGAAATCGATGCTGCACTCCCCGTGCTGCGCTCCATGCTGCACAAAGTCCGCGAACAACGGGTCCGGCCAGGTCTGGACGACAAGGTCCTGGCGGACTGGAACGCCCTGATGATCGCCGCCCTGGTCGATGCGGGAACTGCGTTCTGGCGGCCGGACTGGGTCGAAATGGCGGTCCGGGCGTTCGAATTTGTGCAGCGCAACATGACGCGTGGCGACCGGCTTGGGCATTCCTGGCGCGAGGGACGGCTGCTCTATCCCGGCCTCGCCTCCGACTTCGCCTTCATGATCCGGGCCGCGCTGTCGCTGTACGAAGCCACCGGCCAGCGCGCCTATCTCGACCAGGCGCTGGCCTGGCAGGCGGCGCTCGACCGGCATTACGCCAATCCCGACACCGGAACTTATTACCTGACCGCGGACGACGCCGAGGGCCTGGTGGTCCGTCCGGCCTCGACCGCTGACGATGCCACCCCCAACCCGAATGCCATCGCCGCGCAGAACCTGATCCGGCTCGCCGCCTTCACCGGGGAGCACCGCTTCCGCGACCAGGCCGACCGGCTGATCGCGGGCATCCTTTCGGTCGGCGGCAACAACCTGTTCATGCATGTCGCGACACTGAATGCGATCGACATGCGGCTGAACCTCTCGGAGATCGTGGTCACGGGGGAGGGACTGGCCGCCGATGCGCTGACGATGGCGGCGCTGGCGCTGCCCTATGTGAGCCGCGCAGTGCTGCGGGCGCCGACCGCGGAGGCCCTTCCCGCCGGGCATCCGGCGCAGGACAAGCTGGCGTCGGCCGCCGGACCGGCCGCCTTCATCTGCATCGGCGAGACCTGTTCGCTGCCGGTGACCAATCCCGACGAGATCTCCGCCCGGGCGGCCGGCACGCGCACGGCATCGTAACGCGTTGTCGCCCGAAGCGAGGGCTACGAGGCCCGCTGCATCGCGGCGGCCTGTTTGAGCCATGGACTCCACGGCTCGGGCGGCACCAGCCCGGCGCTCGACCACACCGGCACGATGGCCTTCGCGGCGGTGAAGCGCCCGACGAAGGCCGGCTTGTGCAGATGCTGGGTCTCGCGATCCATGCGGACAGCAAAGCCGCTCGGCGCATCGAACATCATGTCGGCCATCGCCGCGCGCACCGCCGCGGCATCGGTGGTGCCCGCGCGCTCGACCGCGGCGACCCACATCTTGAAACCGATCAGCGTCGCTTCCATCGCATCGTTGGTGATCGCGGTGTCGTCGCCCTTGTAATCGCGCCATTGCGCGACGAAGGCGCGGTTCGCGGGATGATCGATGGCGCCGAAATAGCTCCAGCTGGCGAAATGGCCCTCCATCGGAACGTCGGTCAGCGAGGCCAGTTCGCGTTCGCAGATCGACAGCGTCATCGCTGGCAAGGACGCCGGCAGCAATCCCTGCCGCGCATATTCGCGGAAGAAATGCACGTTGGAATCGCCGGAGATCGTCGAGACGATCGCCGCATCGCCGCGCGCACCGAATTTCGCAATCTGCGTCATGGACTCGCGCCAGATGCGTTCGCCGAAGGGGGCGTACAGTTCGAGGATCTGCGACGCCGGCACCCCGCGCGAAACGAGATAGGCTTTCAGGATCGCGTTGGTCGTGCGCGGATAGACGTAATCCGTACCGGCGAGAACGAAGCGGCGGCGGCCCTGGTCGAGCAAATAATCCACCGCCGGCAAGGCCTGCTGACGCGGCGTCGCGCCGGTATAGAACACATGCCGCGATTGCTCCTCGCCCTCATACTGGCTGGGATAGAACAGCAATCCGTCATGCCGCTCCAGCACCGGAAGCACGCGCTGACGCGACGCCGAACTCCAGCATCCGAACATCACCGCGACATCGTGTTGGCTGCGCATCGCCTCGGCATGCCGCGCATAGAGTTCCGGTTCGGAGGCGGGATCGGCAATCACCGCCTCGACCGGCCGATGCAGCAATCCGCCGGCCGCGTTCAGTTGTTCGATCAGCATGATCAACAAACGCTGCAGCGGCCGTTCGGACGCGGTCAGGGTGCCGGACAGCGAATGCAGGATGCCGACCTGGATCGCGCCGTGATCGAGCTCCTTGAAATATCCGCCGATCGACTCGACGAGCGCCTGCGACCGTCCGGCGAGATCGTCGGCGGTGCCGAGCACGGATTCGCCGGCCTGCGCCACTTCGGCAATCGCCGACTGAATTTCGGGCAAGGCTTGCGACACCGTGATCGCCACGCGGTCGGCGTCGCCGCCGATGTGCTCGAGCCCGGCGAGCTGCTCCCCGAGAATGACATTGAGGTCGCGGTTGACCGCGCTGGTCGCCTCGACGCTGGCCGCAACCGCACCGATCGCCGCCGCGGTTTCACGCACCGCGTTCTGGATGCCCGCGATCTGCGCGCGGATTTCGCTGCTGGCGCGCGCGGTCTGGTTGGCGAGTTCCTTCACCTCGCTCGCCACCACGGCAAAGCCGCGCCCGGATTCGCCGGCGCGCGCGGCCTCGATCGTTGCGTTCAGCGCCAGCAACGAAGTCTGCCCGGCGATCGACTGGATCAGCCGGATCACCACATCGATCTGCTGCGCGGCATCGAACAGGCTGTGCACTGTTTCGTCGGCGCGGCGCAATTCCTCCGCGGTGCGCGCGGTGGCATCGCGCGCCGCCTCGACATGGCGCGCCGACCGCACCACGACCTCGCGCACTTCGCGCGCCGCGTCCGCGACCTTGCCGGCGTCGGTGGCGGCGGCTTCCGCCGATTGCGCGGCGCTCGCCACACGATCCGACATGTCGCGGTTGCGCTCGGCCAGATCCGCCGCGGTGACGCGGATGCGTTCGCCGGCGCCGGTGAAGGCGTCCATCACATCGGAGATGGCGGATTGAAAGCGCCGGGTGATGAACACGCGGCCGGCCTGCCGCAAGCCGGATTCGGCGATGCGCCGTTCGCGGTCCACCGCGAGATTCTCCGCCCGGCTCAGCGCCGCCCGCATCGCCTCGGCGGCTTCGCCGAAACGCTGCACGCTGCCGTCGCCGATCGCCTCGGGCAGGCTCGCGAACCGGTCGCCCTGCGCAATGCGCATCAGCCCGCCGATCAGCCGCGACAGCCGGTTCTCGGCGAACAAGCCGATCAGGAACGATCCGGCCGCCGCAACCGCAACGCCGGGGATGAAGCCAAACGCGTCATGCACCGACAGCGCGGCCGCCGCGACGAGAAAGGCCGGGATGGCAACCCACAAGGCCGGCTTTCCAAAACCACGCGTCATGAAAATCAATCGCGAGAAGGGTTATTCAATGTGAATCAATTGCATCATCTCTGTTTCAAAAGCGTTGCGTTTCATCGCGCAGCCGCGCTCGAATAAGAGGCAAGAACGCTCATATTTTAAGCGGCGCCGGCATCACCGCGAAGATCGACGCGGCATCATCGGTTCAGATGACGCCGATGCGGTCCCAACAGATCACTCTCGTCGTGGCACGACAGGAGATGATCATGCCCACTCTCTCAGTTCGTACAGAACCGATGCGCAACGAAGCGAATGCATACCGTCCGGCCACTCTCATCGCCGGTATCGCACTGGTCACGGCTCTGATCGGCGCGACCATCCACACACAGCAATCCGCATTGATGAGCCAAGCCGAAACCGCGAAGGCGTTGCCGGCCGATGTCGCGATGAGGATCGTACCCACGGACGCGTCTTCAAAGGACGCCCCGTGGCCGGTCCTGACCGGTGACAGCTCGAACTGAACGGCTCCCGTCGCTCGCTTATGCCGCGCCAATGAAAATGGCCGGGCTTTTGGCCCGGCCATTGTCGAATTCCAGTGCTGAACACCCGATCAGGTGTTCATGCTCTCGAAGAATTCCGCATTGCTCTTGGTGTTGCGGAGCTTGTCGAGCAGGAAGTCCATCGCATCCATGGTGCCCATCGGGTTGAGGATGCGGCGCAGCACGTACATCTTCTTGAGCGTCTGCGCGTCGACCAGCAGTTCTTCCTTGCGGGTGCCGGACCGCGTGATGTCCATCGCCGGGAAGGTGCGCTTGTCGGCGACCTTGCGGTCGAGGATGAGTTCGGAGTTGCCGGTGCCCTTGAACTCTTCGAAGATCACTTCGTCCATGCGCGAGCCGGTATCGATCAGCGCGGTGGCGATGATGGTCAGCGATCCGCCTTCCTCGATATTGCGCGCTGCGCCGAAGAAGCGCTTCGGCCGCTGCAGGGCGTTGGCGTCGACACCGCCGGTCAGCACCTTGCCGGATGACGGCACCACAGTGTTGTAGGCGCGGCCGAGGCGGGTGATCGAATCGAGCAGGATCACGACGTCGCGGCCGTGTTCGACCAGGCGCTTGGCCTTCTCGATCACCATTTCGGCGACGGCGACGTGGCGCGAGGCCGGCTCGTCGAAGGTCGACGACACCACTTCGCCCTTCACCGAGCGCTGCATGTCGGTCACTTCTTCCGGCCGCTCGTCGATCAGCAGGACGATGAGGTAGACCTCGGGATGGTTCTGGACGACCGACTGCGCGATGTTCTGCAGCAGCATCGTCTTGCCGGTCCGCGGCGGCGCGACGATCAGGCCGCGCTGGCCCTTGCCGATCGGCGTCATCAGATCGAGGACGCGGGCCGACACGTTGTCCTTGCCGGTCTCGAGCGAGAACCGCGCCTGCGGATACAGCGGCGTCAGGTTCTCGAAGAAGATCTTGTTGCGCGCGAATTCTGGCGCTTCGAAGTTGACGGCCTCGACCTTGATGAGCGCGAAGTAGCGTTCACCGTCCTTGGGCGGCCGAATTTGCCCGCTCACCGTGTCGCCGGTCTGCAAGTCGAACTTGCGGATCTGCGAGGGCGAGACGTAGATGTCGTCGGGGCCTGCCAGGTAGTTGTAGTCGGGTGCG
>JAEWHY010000346.1 GCA_023387555.1 Pseudomonadota bacterium | reverse complement strand
GTTCTGCACCGGCACGATGCCCGGCACGATCGGGATGTCGATGCCGCGCGAGCGAACACGATCGACGTACTGGAAATACAGGTCGTTCTCGAAGAAGAACTGGGTGATCGCCCGCGTCGCGCCGGCTTCGACTTTGGCCTGCAGCATGTCGAGATCGACATTGGCGTGGCGCGAATCCGGATGCTTCTCGGGATAGGCCGAGACCGATACCTCGAAATCGCCGATCCGCTTGATGCCTGCAACGAGATCGGCAGCATTCTGATAGCCGCCGGGATGCGGCACATATGGCGCACCGACGCCGCCCGCGGGGTCGCCGCGCAGCGCCACGATGTGCCGCACGCCAATGTCGCGATAATTGCGCACGACATTGTCAACCTCCGCCCGCGTCGCGTCGACACAGGTGAGATGCGCGGCCGGAACCAGCGCGGTTTCCTCGAGGATGCGCTTCACGGTCGTATGCGTGCGCTCGCGCGTCGAGCCGCCCGCACCATAGGTCACCGACACAAAATTCGGCTCAAGCGGCGCGAGCCGTTCGATCGCCTCCCACAGCGAGCGCTCCATCTCCTCGGTCTTGGGCGGAAAGAATTCGAACGACACGCGCAACGCCTTGCCGCGTCCGCTCACCAGCCGGTGTACCGGCGAAGCCATTGTATAGGTCATGCAACCTCCTGACGCCCGGCGGCCCGCAGCCGCCGGTCCTGTGCAAGCCAGAGCGACACCGCGATCTTGCCTTCGGTGCCGCGCTCCGGCGCGATGCTCTTGTGCATGGTGACATCGAGGCCCGCCGCGGCGAGCCATTGCGACATCGTCTCCGGCGCGAAGCCGAGCCTGCGGTGTGCATGCTCTTCGCGCAGGAATTCGAGTTCGTGCGGGGCAAAGTCGACGATCAGCAGGCGCCCGGAAGGCGCAAGGACCCGCGCGGCTTCTCGGATCGCACGCGCGCCGTCGTCGAGATAGTGCAGCACCTGATGGATGATGATGACGTCGAAGGAATCGCGCGGCAGCGACAGATCGTAGATGTCGCCCTGCCGTACGCTGCAATGGCGCAAGCCCGCCCGCTCCATCCGCGCGCGCGCGAGAAGCAGCATGTCCAGCGACATATCGATGCCGAGGCCACGCTCGATCTGCGGACCGAACAATTCCAGCATCCGCCCAGTGCCGGTGCCGAGGTCAAGGAGAGAGCGGAAGGGCTTGTCGCCGAGCGCCTTGACGATCGCCTGCTCCACCGCCTCGTCGGCGGCGTGCAGCTTGCGGATACGGTCCCATTCCGCCGCATGGGCGCGGAAGTAACTCTGCGCGGTCTCGGCGCGGGCCTCGCGCACCGCCGCGAGCCGTTCGCGGTCGCGCGCGATCATCGGGTCCGCCGGATCGAGCCGCTCGACCAGCATGCGCGCAACACCGGCGGCGTCGCCGGTTTCGGCGATCCGGAAAAACGCCCAGGCGCCCTCGCGATGGCGCTCGATCAGGTTCGCCTCGGCGAGCAGCTTGAGGTGGCGCGAGATGCGCGGCTGCGACTGGCGCAGGATTTCGGTGAGGTCGGATACGGTCAGTTCGGCCTCGGCGAGAAGCGCAAGAATGCGCAGCCGGGTACCCTCGGCCACAGCCCGCAGCGCATCGTGCATCGTTTCAAAGGCCAGCGGACCGGTCATCGGGCCCCATTCCAGGCAATAATTGATATAAGGATATCTTTATACGGTAATTCGTTGGGCGCAAGCCCACTTTATGGGCCAGCGTTAACTTTTTCGGGAGCCAGGGGGTCGGGGAACTGGGGAACAGGTTCACGCCGCTCATCGGCGCGGGCCGCAACAGGGTGCGTGACCGGGCGCATGGCACTGCCGCGCCATTTCGCCTAAACCCACCAGATGACCACCAATGCGAAGCCCGAAGCCGATCCTTACGGCATCCGTCCCGGCGAAGTCCGGGTGGACCTGCCCGCATCGTTCGATGCCGGGCTCTATTTCGTCGGGCGCATCCGCACGCCGTGGACCCGGCGCGAGGATTGCCCGAAGAATGCCGGCGAATCCGACGTGGTCTGTACCGTCGAACTCGATCCGCGATATGCGGCGGCGCTCGACAAGGTCGAGACCTGCTCGCACCTGATCCTGCTCTACTGGATGGATCGCGCCCGCCGCGATCTGGTGGTTCAGGCACCCCGCCATTACGGCGAAGGCCGCGGCACCTTCGCACTGCGCTCACCGGTACGGCCGAATCCAATTGCACTCAGCGTGGTGAAGCTCCTGAAGGTCGAAGGCACGACGCTGGCGATCCAGAACATCGACTGCCTCGACAACACCCCGCTCCTCGACATCAAGCCCTACTTTGCCTCGGTCGATGCCAAGCCCGATGCCACCGTCGGCTGGCACCGCGACCGCAACAGCAGCGACCGGCCGTAAGCCGCAATCGCGCTGGCGCCTTTGCGTGCAGCGGACAGCACAGTCTTCGTCAACCTGATCCGTTCCCCAAGACGCTCGGCTGCCGCGCGGCGCCGATGGAAGTCGAAATCGGCTGCGCCGCTGCTGTGTCGCCCGATGATCCAGTCCATGGCACGCTCCTGTCCTAACTGACCGGTTGATGTTGCAGGCGATCCCCAACGCCACCATGGCCGTGGCTCTGGGACCCTTTGCAGGGACGCTATCGGGCTTGACGCGGCTTGCTCCGGCTCTGAAAGTCGTTGCCGAAACGCTCTTCACCGCGGTCCGGGGCTCATGCAATGGATGTCCTGTCGGAAGTGCTGCGCGTCGTCCGGCTGTCCGGGGTGGTTCATTTTCGCGCCGAATTCACCCGGCCATGGTCGATCATCTCGTCCCCACCCGAGATCCTGACGACACGCCTGATGCCCGATGCGGGATCGGTCACGCCGTTCCATGTCGTGACGCTTGGTCAATGCATTGCACGATCCGGGACATTGCCCGACATGCGGCTGGAGGCCGGCGACGTGATCGTTTTCCCGCGCGGTGACCAGCACATCCTCACCAGCCATTCGCGGCTCGCGCCAACTCCGATCAAGGACATCTACCGCAAGCCCTCCACCGAGGAGATCGCGGTCGTGCGCCATGGCGGCTGTGGCGAGGAAGACGGCTTCATCTGCGGCTTCCTGCATGCGGACCAGCGCTTCGGCCCGCTGCTCGAGTCCCTGCCCGCCGCGATCTGCATCCGCGCGCGCGATGGACAGATCGAACTCGAGACCTTCTCGCCGGACAGCCACCACAGCCACACCATCGGCGGTGGCGGCGAGGTCGAATGGTGGCAGGCGACACTTCGCTATTTCCAGAGTGAGACCGAACGCGCCGGACCTGGAAATCACGCCGTGCTCGCGCGGCTGTCCGAACTGATGTTCATGGACGTCATGCGCTGGCAGTTACGCGCCCTCAGCGACGGTCGCACCGGCTGGCTCGCCGGCCTGAACGATCCGCAGATCAGTCGCGTGCTGGCACTCCTGCATGCGCAGCCCTCGCACCCCTGGACCGTCGAAGAACTGGCCGACCGGGCCGGGATTTCGCGGGCAGCGCTGGCAAAACGCTTCGTGGACCTCGTCGGCGAGGCGCCGATCCAGTATCTCGCAGGCTGGCGCATGCATCTCGCTCGACAGATGCTGCGCGATTCCACCCTCGGGATCGGCGAAATCGCCGGACGCATCGGCTACGAATCCGAGGCGGCGTTCAACCGCGCCTTCAAGCGTGCCGTGGGCGCACCGCCCGCGCAGTGGCGCCGCGGCAGCACGGGGGCTGATGCGGTGCCAGTGCCGCACTGATCCGCCGTCTCCACGCTTGAGATTGTCTCCAGCGTGCGGCAAGCATGCTCGCGGCCCCGATTTTTCCGGCCAACGTTGGGGGCCTGGGAGACCTGACATGCGCCTGCGTTCGTCCATCACCCGCGACGGCCTCGACCGCACGCCGCACCGCGCCTTCATGCGCGCCATGGGTCTCGACGATGCGGCGATCCAGAAACCAATGATCGGCGTGGTCTCGATGAAAGGCGAGACGACGCCGTGCAACATGACCCACGGCGCACAAGTCGAGTGGGCCAAGGAGGGCATTGAGGCTGCCGGCGGCACGCCGCGCGAATTCACCACGATCTCCGTGTCCGATGGCATCGGCATGAACCACGAGGGCATGAAATTCTCCCTCGTCAGCCGCGAGGTGATCGCGGATTCGATCGAGGCCGTGGTGCAAGGCCACGCTTATGACGGGCTCGTCGCCTTCGGCGGCTGCGACAAGACGCTGCCGGGGGCGATGATGGGCATGGTTCGCGTCAATGTGCCCTCGGTCTTTGTCTATGGCGGCGCGGCGCTGCCCGGCCGCTTCGGCGGACGCGATGTCACCGTGCTCGATTCCTATGAGGGCGTCGGCGCGGTGCAGACCGGGCAGATGAAGGAAGACAAGCTGAAAGAGCTCGAGCGGGTCGCGATCCCCGCCATCGGCGCCTGCGCAGGACAGTTCACAGCCAATACCATGGCGATGGTGTCCGAGGTCCTCGGGCTCACGGTTCCGAATTCGGCCATGGTGCCGGGCGTCTATGCGCAGCGCTCGGCGATCGCCCAGCGCGCCGGCGCGCTGGTGCTGGAG
>JAEWHY010000285.1 GCA_023387555.1 Pseudomonadota bacterium | reverse complement strand
CGATCACGTCGGCCGGCTGGAGGGGATTTGCACCCGGCATTTCGATAACGGCTTCGCCTCGACCATCGCCGCGACCGCCCGCAAGCGCGACAAGCTCGCCGCCCAGCTCACCTGGCTTGCCAACCGGCATCTGCTGGCCTCGCCGGAAGACCGCCGGCACGGCCGTTTCGCGCCGCGCAATCCGTTGACGATGCTGACCCTGCCGAATGGCGCCAATATCGGATGCCGGCTGATCGACGTTTCGCTCTCGGGCGCCGCGGTCGCGACCGACCAGCGCCCGCCGCTCGGCACCCTGGTCACGATCGGAAAGGTGCAGGGCCGCATCGTCCGCCACCTCGACGAAGGCTTTGCTGTGGAATTTTTGCGGCTGCAGCATCCGGACTTTCTGGAAGAAAGCGTCACCGGCGGGTAAACGCCGGAAACACTCCATACCGCGTCCGGCGCGCGTCAGCGCAGCTTCGCTATCCAACTCTTCCCTATAACCGGCCGGCGTTCGTGGCGCTTGCGCCTGTGCGCGGTCGCCTTCCCAAACCGTCTGGCGCTGCATAATCAAACGCTTGGCAGGCAATGCCTTGCATTTGAATGAAAAGCAGATCGATTCAATTTTAATCGATGTTTCTTCAAACAAGCCTCGAATTCGTCCTGCTCTTTACTCGCTTTCGATTCAAAGGCCCGCGCCTGACTTAGCGGCACGACAAAAGCTTTGTGCGAAGTGTGGCCCAACGATAAAGGGGAAGGGGTCACGCGGTGCAACGAGTTATCCTCAATATAAGAGGCAGCGTCCGTATCGTGGCAGCGGTTTGCATGGTTGCGTTTGCAAGTGCGGCAGCGGCAAGTCCGCGCCCGCTGTTCGTCTCGGTCGGAGATACATCACGTCCGCCGATCGGCTGGGTCGAATTCTGCGCAGACATGCCGCGCGAATGCAATACGGCTCCGTCGGCGCCGCGCGATGTCGTGCTCACCACCAAGGCGTGGAAAGATCTCGTGCGCGTCAACAAATGGGTCAACGATACGATCAAGCCGATCACCGACATGGATCAGTGGGGCGTGGTCGAGAAATGGTCCTATCCCGACACCGGCCGTGGCGACTGCGAGGATTATGTGCTGCTCAAGCGGCGCATGCTGATGCAGGCCGGCTGGCCGCGCGAGGCGCTGCTGATCACCGTAGTGCGCGAGCGCAACGGCGACGGTCATGCGGTGCTGACCGTGAAGACCGACAAGGGCGAATTCATCCTCGACAATCAGCATCCCGACATCCTGCTGTGGTCGGACACCAACTATCGTTACGTCAAGCGGCAGTCGCAGCACGACCAGAATGTCTGGATCTCGCTCGGCGATCCGCGGCCGACACTTGCGACCGCAACGTCACGCTAACGGCAAAGGAATTCCGAGACACGCGATCCCGGTCACGTCCCCACTCCCCCCCGTCCCAGACCGGGCTCGTGGCGGCCGGCGCTCCCCCCAAGCGCCGGCCGCATGCTTTTTGGATGGCGTCAGGACAAGCAGCAGGCGACGTTACGCCTCCTTACCTTGGAAGCGCTTGACGGCTTCGCTAACGCGTCCGAGCTTTGGCCCGTGAGCACGCAGATGCAAAGCGCGCAGCGATCAATTCTTTCACCCGACCCGCTTCAACCCTTTGGCATAAACGCGTGATCGCCGGACATAATGGTCAGCGCCGGCACGGATTTGCGCCACCGCCTTCTCGTCGAGATTGCGGATCACGCGCGCCGGCGATCCGACGATCAGGGAATTATCCGGAAACGACTTGCCCTCGGTGACCAGCGCGCCCGCGCCGACCAGCGAATTATTGCCGATGCGTGCACCGTTCAGGACGATCGCGCCCATGCCGATCAGGCTGTTATTGCCGACGCTGCAGCCATGCAGCATGACCTTGTGCCCGATCACGCAATCCTCGCCGATGGTGATCGGAAAGCCGGGATCGGTGTGCAGCGTCGCATTGTCCTGGATCTGCGAGCGGGCTCCGAGCTCGATCCATTCGTTGTCGCCGCGCAGGACGGCGCCGAACCAGACGCTTGCATCGGTCATCAGCCGCACCTTGGCGATCAGGACGGCGGTCTCGGCTACCCAATATCGGTCGTCGGCGGGAAATTCCGGGGCCTGCCCGTCGAGCGCATAGATCGGCATGGTCGCACTTTCGAAAAATCGTTCGCGCTCAGCCCATTCCGAGCGCTGCGATCGCCACCATAACGAATTTTCCCGATAACAGGCTCCAGCATCCTGCGACCACCGTCGACACCATCGCGGGAAGGAAGTTCTCAACCCCTGCCCGCCGCAGCATGATCGCGTCACGTACGATGATGAAGGGTGCGGCGAAGACAAGAAACGGGACATGCGCGGCAGCCTTGGCGCCGGTGCCGTCACCGAAGATGTTGAAAGAGGCAGGTCGGGCGGTCAGCACCTGGTAGCCGGTGGCAAGAGCGCCAGCCACGGCGAAGCCCAGCATCAGAACATAAAGGGAATAAAGCGATCCCGCAGACACGATCTGTTTGCTCCCGAAGTCTCCACCGCATCCATGTGACAAAGCCCAAAGGCCCGCGCCAGCGCCTCGTTAAGAAAGGGTAAACGGCCGCAAAATCTTATCGCGGGGCCGGTTGCGGATGCGCGCCTATACTCGAAGTGATTCGCGACAGGCTGCCGGGAACCGTCATGACGATGGCTCACACGCATCAGGCTTCACATCCGCACGCTCCGAAGCAGCGCCCCAGGCGTCGCCAGCGGAGGCGTCCGCGCAGCCTGCTCTGGCTGCCGATCGCGATCTTCATCGCGGGCGTGATCGCCGCCGGGAGCTGGGTCACCTACATCCTTTGGCCGCGCTGGCCCGCAGCCGACCTGACATACGCCCCCTCGCTGCCGATCACGGTGAATGGCGTCAATTTCAACATCCCGCCGGGCGCCATCCGCAACAAGGTCCAGCGCAAACCGGGCACCCAGGAGCGCGTCGACCTGGCCTTCCTGTGGCCCTCGCTGACTCCGCCGGACCCGGAGGCCAAGGCAGGCCCGGTCGCCTCGCCGCATGCGGTCGACCGCATCTTCGTGACCATCGCCGCCTACGGAAATACCCTGCCCCCGCTGGAGCGGTTCAACAGCATCTATCCGCGCTATCTCGAAACCGACATGACAACCACGCCGGACGGGCTGACGCTTCGGCCGTTCCGGGACGACACCCCCTACAAGGGCGAGGACATCATCTACAACGATCGCAATCCGGGGCGCTTCATGGTCCGCTGCACGCGCGACGGCGCGTCCGGTGCGGCGATCGGGATGTGCCTGTTCGAACGGCGGATCGAACAGGCCGATCTCACCATCCGCTTCCCGCGGGCCTGGCTGACGGATTGGCAGACAGTGTCGGAGCAACTTGAGACGCTGATCAGGCAATTGCGCGGCGCGCATCGCTAGGTCTTTGCAAGACCTGCGCCGGCGAGCGCCGCTCGGGAGAGCGCGATGCGCTGGCCGGCCCGGCGGAACGGATTTGCGTTCCGCCTCGCTTCACTGGAGCGATCAGGGCTCCAGGTCGGTGTCGAGAATCGACATGTTGAAATTATAGGACTTGTCGCCGTCCTCATCGTCGAGGAACAGCACGCCGATGAATTCCTCGCCGATATACACTTCGGCGGAATCGTCCTTCTTCGGACGCGGCACGACGCGGATCTTCGGGTTGTCGAACAACCGCTTCAGATACGCATCAAGTTTTTTGATTTCCTGGACGTCCACGATCGCCCCCTGCGGTTCACTCATGAGTCAGCATGATCGTCGAAGTCGGGAAGCCCATCTTCGGAGATCACGCACTGAACGCAGGCGCACGCCCACGCAACGGAAAGGCTCAATACGTCAGCCGGCGGCCGGAAGCAAAGCCGGATTTTGGGAAACCCTCAACTGCCCACGTCGAACAGCATGTCCATGCGCCGCGACGGTTCGGCACAGCCGGCGGTGCCGACGACGCGCGCCGGGACACCCGCGACGGTCACATTGTTCGGCACCGGCTTGATCACCACCGAGCCCGAGGCGATGCGGGCGCAATGGCCAACCTCGATATTGCCGAGGATCTTCGCACCCGCCCCGATCAGGACGCCGCGGCGGATCTTTGGGTGACGGTCGCCGTCTTCCTTGCCGGTGCCGCCGAGGGTGACACCGTGCAGCATCGAAACGTCGTCGTCGATCACCGCGGTTTCGCCGACGACCAGCCCGGTCGCGTGATCGAGGAAAATGCCGCGGCCGATCCGGGCGGCCGGATGGATGTCGCACTGGAACACGGCAGACGAACGGCTCTGCAGATACAGAGCAAGGTCCTTGCGTCCCTTGCGGTAGAGCCAGTGCGCGAGCCGATGCGTCACGATGGCGTGGAAGCCCTTGTAGTAGAGCACCGGCTCGATGAAGCGATCGGTCGCCGGATCGCGGTCAATGGTGGCGACGATATCGGCACGGAACGCGTCGCCGATCGACGGCTCGTCAGCCAGCGCATCCGCATAGGCCTGGCGGATCATCTCGCCGGATACGTCGTGATGATCGAGCCGCTCGGAGGCGCGGTGCACCACCGCCTTTTCCAGCGTGTCGTGGTGCAGGATGGTCGAATAGATGAAGGTCGCGAGCGCTGGCTCCACGCGCACGATCGCATCGGCCTCCTCCCGGACTTTCGCCCAGACCGGATCGACCTTGCCGACGGTGTTTGCCGGCTTCACCTGAAAATGCGCCATGGAACGCCTCTCGAACGCTTCGCTTATTTTCGATTCAACACATAAAGGTTGAAAATGATCTCCGCCACCCCGCATTTTCGACGGAATGGGGGTGGTGTTTTCGCGAGTTCGTAGAATATTTTTCTACGACACCGCGCTATCCCATTCGGATCGTTGAGGTTTCCTTTAGCGCGCGGACGCGCGCTCCCGCGTGCGGGTCAGGAAATCGATCACCGCCGATGCGAAGACGTCGTTCGCATCCCCGGCGACCATGTGCCGAGCCCCGCCGACATCGACATATTCGGCATGCGGCACGAGTTCGAGAAACTCGCGCGCATGGGCTTCCTGGACGAGTTCCGACGAACCGCCGCGCACCAGCAGGGCCGGCACTGCGATGTTGCGTGCCGCATCGAGCATCGATGCCTCGAGCCGGTTGCGGTCCGGATCGAAGCTCTTGCGGCCGTCCATGAAGCGCGGATCCCAGTGCCAGCGCCAGCGACCGTCGGGACCTAGCCGCAGGTTCTTCTTCAGGCCCTCGGTGCTTTTCGGGCGCGGGCGATGCGGCAGATAGGCCGCGACCGCGTCGGCCGCCTCCTCGATCGTGGCAAAGCCTTCCTTCGCATGCGCGCGCATGAAGCCCTGCACCTTGTCGACGCCCTCATAGTCGACCCGGGGCGTGATATCGACGAGCACCAGCGACGACAGCACGTGATCGCCGGTGTCTCGGAAGGTCTCGCCCTCGGCCAGCATCGAGGCCACGCCGCCCATCGATGCACCGATCGCGGCCGGCCGCACACCGTGCTTGCGCGCCAGTTCGTCGGCCACCGACTTCACATCGCTTGCGAAATTCGGGAACGTATAGCCGCCATCCGCGACCCATTCGGAATCGCCATGGCCGCGCTGGTCCACCGCATATGCAGTCCAGCCGCGCCGTGCGAGTTCAGCCGCGGTGGCGCGCCAGGCATGGCGGGTCTGTCCGCCGCCATGCAAGAGTATCACCGGCCGCCCGTTGTCGCCGAACACGTCGCTGACGAGCCGGTTGCCGTTCGCGCCCGTGAAGGTTTCGACTTGCGGCGTGACATGCCTGGTCATGAATTCGCACTAAGCCCGTTCATTGAGGAACTGCAACACGGCGGCCTTGAAGGTCTTGTCGCCGACCGCGAGCATGTGGTCACGGTCGGGAATGTCGAGCGCGCGGGCATTGCGCATCACCGCCGCGAGCTTGCCGGCCGGTCCCGCGACATCGTCCTTGGTCCCTACCGCGACCAGGGCCGGCGTTGCGATCTTTCCAACCTCATCGACCGAGAGGACCTGGCGCGATCCGCGGATGCAGGCCGCGAGCGCCCGCCGGTCGGACTTCGTCTGATCGGCAAAAGCGCGGAAGGTGCGCGCCATCGGATCGGTGACATCGGCCAGGGACGGGGCCTCGAGCGCCTCGGCGATGGTCTCGGGCAAGCCGACGCCGTCGATCAGCTTGTAGCCAAGTCCCCCGAGGATAGCGGAGCGCACGCGCTCCGGATGGGCCGCGGCGAGAAACGCAGTGATGCGCGCGCCCATCGAATAGCCGAACACATCGGCGCGCTCGATCCTGAGATGATCCAGCAGCGCGCGCACGTCGTCGGCCATCCGCGTCGTATGATAGTCAGCCGGACTGTACAGCTTGGTGGACTGGCCATGCCCGCGATTGTCGAGTGCGATCACCCGGCGTCCGGCGCCGGTCAGGGTCGCCACCCATTGCGGATAGACCCAGTTGACCTCGCGGTTCGAGGCGAAGCCGTGGACCAGGACGATGGGATCGCCGGCAACTGCGGCCCGTGGGCTTTCGTCGAGGTAGGCGATCTCGACGGCGCCGTTTCTGAAGCTTGGCATGGTCTGGAATGTCGTCCGGTGAGAGCGGCAGGAACCTACCCCTGCGCCGCAGCAATTGCCAAGCGGCGCTGGCGCTCCAGCTCCATTTTCGCGCGGCGGACCTTCCGGCGCTGCAGACCTCGCCAGGTCGCCCGCTCGACTGCCCCCTTGGTCGCGGACACAAAGCCGAACAGGGTCAGGGCCGCCCACAGCACCCACAACGACAGGTCGAACGCCGCAACCGTCAGTGCGATGGCACCGCGGCCCAGCAGCTTGAGGATCGCACGGGTCCTGCCGCCCTCCTTTTCGGCGAGCTTGGCCACCCGCGCCATTTCACGCGGGGAATCCGAGATTTTCAGCCCGTCGAGCGCGGCACGGGTGCCGGCCTTGGCCTGCACGTCGCCGACATTGCGGGTCAGCCGGAACAGATCGTCGGCCTTCTCGATCTTCACCGCCTCGCGCACCGCGCGGATGGTCATGGCGGGACCGGCCGCCGACGCCCCATCGACCGCCTTGCGCAGCGCCGGACCATCGACCACCGAACGCAGCGTACGTCCGAGCGATTCCGCCATGCGCGCGGAGAGCCGTCCGGTCTTGCGCGCTGCCTTGACCAGCGACAGGCCGACGCGCGCGGGCGCACCGGTGCCGAGCGAGGCATAGGTCCCCGCGG
>JAEWHY010000470.1 GCA_023387555.1 Pseudomonadota bacterium | reverse complement strand
ACCAGCCGTTGCAATGGAACATCGGCAGCGTCCACAGATAGACCGGATGCCTGGTCATGCCGCAGGTCACGACGTTTCCGGTCGCGAGCAGGTAAGCGCCGCGGTGGTGATAGACCACGCCCTTTGGATCGCCCGTTGTGCCCGATGTGTAGTTGAGCGAGATCGCATCCCATTCGTCGCCCGGCATCTGCCAGGCGAAATCCGGATCGCCCTCTTTCAGGAAGTCCTCGTATTCGAGTGTGCCGATTCGCTCGCCGTCGCCGGTGTATTCGGGATCGTCATAGTCGATGATGAGCGGCTTCACCTTCGCCCGCGACAGCGCATCCTTCATCACGCGGGAGAACTCGCGATCGACGATCAGCACCCTGGTTTCGGCGTGATCGAGGGTGAAGGCATTCACCGCGGCATCGAGCCGGGTGTTGATGGTGTTGAGCACGGCGCCAGCCATCGGCACGCCGTAATGGCATTCCAGCATCGCCGGCGTATTGGCGAGCACCACGGACACGGTGTCGCCCCGCTTGATGCCGCGCTTCGCCAGCGCCGATGCGAGACGGCGGGCGCGCGCATAGAAGTCGCGATAATTGCGCCGCAGAGGGCCGTGGATAATGGCGGTGTGATCGGGATGCGTGCTCGCCGCGCGCTCGAGGAATTGCAGCGGCGTCAGCGGCTGGTAATTGGCCGGATTGCGGTCGAGGTCGATATCGTAGGGCGTCAGGTTCTGGGGCATTTCCGCCATTGTTGTTGCCTCCCTGGGACTCGGCAACAATAGGAAGAGGCGCGGGTGCGATCAATTGGTGCCGCGAAGACGCTGCTGGGACTCCCTCCCACTGAAAGGGGGAGGGCTGGGGTGGGGGGCTCTGGATTGAAGGTCTCCTAGGGATATCGTTGCAAGAATATCGACCCCCGCACGACTTCCTTCGCTTTGCTCAGTCAGTCGACCTCCCCCTTTCAGGGGGAGGTAAGGAAACGTCTCATTAGCGCAACGACACCGGCTTCGGCGCAGCGACGCCCTTTGGCAGTGCGGCGCGGGCGCGGTCCGGATAATCCGAGATGATGCCGTCGATGCCGGTCCGGACCATCCGTTCGAGATCGGCCATCTCGTTCACTGTCCAGGGGATGACCTTCAGCCCGAGATCGTGCGCCTCCTCGACCAGCGCCGGGGTCACGTTGTGGAAATAGGGCGACCAGACCGCGCAACCCGCGGCCTTGACGAGGCGCGGCACCGAGCCGCCGTAGTCGTCGATGTCGAGCCCGGCGGTCCAGGGCGAGGAACCTTGCGGGGTGCGGCTGATATTGTCTTCCTCCGGACTTTGCACGGTGAGGCCGACGCGTTCGATCTCCGGGGCGATGCGCTTTGCCACCATGAGCGTGCGCCAGTCGAAGCTCTGGATGCTCGCGCGTGTGGTCAGTCCGGCATTCCGGATCGCTGCGACGAGCGCGGTCGCGAAAGGTTCCGGGGCGGGCGTATCGGCGCCGGACGTCGGCGTCAGCTTGGTCTCGATATTGAAGCGGATGTGGTCGGCACCGCTGCGCTTCACGAGGTCGAAGACTGCGGTCAGTTTCGGAATGCGGATGTTGTCCGCACCCTTCTGCGTCGGAAAGCGTGCGGCATAGGCGGTGCCGGGCTGTAGGCGGCCGACATCGTAGCGTTGCAATTCATCGAAGGTGAGCGACCGGATCGCCGGCCCCTGTTCCTTCAGGAATGCGCCGTCCGGTCCACGGGTGTGTTCCGGATTGAGCCAGGAATCGTGGCTGACCACGAGGACATCGTCCTTCGTCATCGCCACATCGAGTTCGAGCGTGGTGACGCCGATCGTGAGCGCGGTCTCGAATGCGAGGATGGTGTTTTCCGGCGCAAGCCCGCGGGCACCGCGATGGCCTTGCAGATCGAAGCCTCTTTGCAGATCGAGGCCGGATGTGGGGACGGTCATGAGGGCTCAGCGCAACGCACAGCTACACGTGAGAAGGTTGGACGCCTGTCGCGCCAGCGTGACGCCAAATCAGCCGCGCAGCAACCCCATCGTGCCCTGCGTCAGCAACATTACCGAGATGCAGAATACGATCGCATAGGCGATCCGGTAGAATGCATCCATCGGCGTCACCCGTACCAGCCAGATGCCGAGCGCGTTGCCCGCGACGGCGATCGGCAACAGCACCATCGAGGTCGCGAAGTTCACGGTCGAGAATTGCCCGAGTGCGAAATACGGACCGATCTTGAGCGCGTTGACGAATGCAAAGAAAATCACAGTGGTGCCGACCAGCGTGAGCTTCGGCAGCCGCTGCGGCAGGACATGGACCTGATAGGGCGGGCCGCCGGCCTGCGAAAGGAACGAGGTGAAGCCGGAGACCGCGCCCCAGAACGCACCGCTCAGCGCGGTCTTCTTGCGTCCTTCGGCCGGGATCGGCAGGAACACCGAATAGAGCACGAGGCCAACGCCGATGAGGCCGATGCTGATGCGCAGGATGTCGTCGTTGACATAGGCCGCGAAGGCCCAGCCGAGCGCCATGCCGATGAATGCGCCCGGCAGCAAGACTTTCAGATTCCATGCATCGTAATCGTGCCGGTACCACCACAGCGAGATGACATCCTGTACGATCAGCACCGGCAGGATCAGGGCGGCGGCTTCCAGCGGCGGCAGATAGAGTGCGGTGAGCGGGGTTGCGATCACGCCGATGCCAGCGAAGCCGCCCTTCGACAGCCCAAGCACGATCAGTGCTGGGACCGCGACCATGTAGAACAGCGGATCGGTGATGATGGTCATCGTTCAGGTCAGGCGGCGAAAGCCGTTACGCCGTTGCGGATCAGTTCGAGCGAGATCACGAAGGTGATGACATACACAATCTTGTAGAACAGTTTCTGGGGCGTAATGCGCACCAGCCAGATGCCGAGGAAGTTGGTGGCGATGGCGAGCGGGACCAGCACGGCCGAAGCTCCGAGGTTGTCGGTCGTGAACTGCCCAAGCGCGAAATACGGGATCACCTTCGCCAGATTGATCGCGGCGAAATACATGGTCGCGGTGCCGGCGAAGATCAGCTTCGGCAGTTGCTGCGGCATCATGTGCACCTGCCAGGGCGGCGCCCCGGCATTGGCGAGCGTCGAGGTGAAGCCGGAAAGCGAGCCCCAGAACACGCCGCTCGCGGCGCTCGGCCGGATGCCGATATCGCCGCCCCGCGGTCCGAACCATTGCCACAGCACGAAGCTGACGCCGATCACCCCGACCACGAGGCGAGCCGCCCCGTCGGGCACATAGGCCGCCATCAGGCCGCCGGCCGCGACGCCGATCAGGCCGCCGGGAATCAGCACCTTCAGGTTCCAGGCATCCCAATGGCGCCGGTACGCCCAGACCGAGACCACATCCTGCACGAGCAGGATCGGCAGCATGATCGCGACCGCCTGAAGCGGCGGCACGATCAGCGCCAGCATCGGTGTTGCGATCATGCCGACGCCGGTGAAGCCACCCTTGGCAAGGCCGACCAGCGTCACGGCAATTGCGGCGGCGGTCCAGAACAGCGGGTCGGTCGGAAGGTGCAAGGAGGCGGTCTCGATTTGCGGCGGATCAAATACGAGCCGCGCCGCCGCCGCTACTGCTAATTGGGAATGGCGCGCCTGCACGGCAACGCGCAAGGGACGCGCAAGGGATCGGAACCCTCGCCGCGGGCTATGGCGCGGCTGACGGAAGGCGGGGGCGTCTCCTGACCGGATTGTCCAATCGCCTTCGATGCTGGCACAATGCCGGTAACGACAAGAAAACCGGGAGGGAAATGTCGATGGATGCCAAGGCGGTGAGTCGGTACCACGAGGTCTATGCGCAGTGGCAGCGCGACCCCGAAGGTTTCTGGGCGGAGGCCGCCAAAGGCATCGACTGGATCGAGCCGGCGGAAAAGATCTTCGATCCCTCGATGGGGGGGTACGGCCGCTGGTTCGCGGGCGGCGTCCTCAACACCTGTTACAACGCACTCGACCGCCACGTCGCCCGCGGCCGCGCGCAGCAGGCGGCGCTGATCTACGATTCCCCGGTCACCGGCGTGCAGACATCGTTTTCCTACGCGGACATGCTGTCCGAGGTCAGTACGCTGGCCGCGATCCTGAAGGATTTCGGCGTCGGCAAGGGCGACCGCGTCATCATCTACATGCCGCTGGTGCCCGAGGCGGTTTTCGCGATGCTGGCCTGCGCGCGCATCGGCGCCGTGCACTCGGTGGTGTTTGGCGGATTCGCCGCCAAGGAGCTGGCGAAGCGCATCGACGACGCCAAGCCGAAGCTGATCCTGTCGGCGAGCTGCGGCATCGAGCCGGGCCGTATCGTCAAATACAAGCCGCTGCTCGACGAGGCGGTCGCGATGGCGGAGTTCAAGCCGTCCGCCTGCATCGTGCTGCAGCGTCCGCAGGAGCGGGCGGCGCTGGTGGCGGGACGCGACCACGACTGGTCAGCGTTGCGCGACGCCGCCGTCGCGGCAGGGAAGCGCGCCGATTGCGTGCCGGTGCTGGCGACCGATCCGCTCTACATCCCCTACACATCCGGGACGACGGGCATTCCGAAGGGCGTGGTGCGCGACAACGGCGGACATGCCGTTGCGCTGAAATGGTCGATGAAGAATCTGTACGGCGTCAACCCCGGCGAAGTCTGGTGGTGCGGCTCCGATATCGGCTGGGTGGTCGGACATTCCTACATCGTCTATGGGCCGCTCATCCATGGCGCGACCTCGATCATGTACGAGGGCAAGCCGGTCGGCACGCCGGATGCGGGTGCATACTGGCGCGTCATCTCGCAGCATGGCGCCGTCGCCTTCTTCACCGCACCGACCGCATTTCGCGCGATCAAGAAGGAGGATCCGGACGCGAAGCTGTTGCCGAAATACGATCTGTCGAAATTCCGCACGCTGTTTCTTGCCGGCGAGCGCGCCGATCCGCCGACGGTGGAATGGGCGGAAGAGAAATTGCGCAAGCCGGTGGTGGATCACTGGTGGCAGACCGAAACCGGCTGGTGCATCGCCGGCAATCCGGTGGGGCTTGGCATGCTGCCGGTGAAACACGGCTCGGCGACGGTGCCGATGCCGGGCTGGGACATCCGCGTGGTCGACGAGAGTTGCAAGGAAGTGCCGGCCGGCACGATCGGCTCGATCGTCGCGAAATTGCCGATGCCGCCCGGCGCTTTTCCGACGCTGTGGCAGCAGGACGAGCGCTTCCGCGAGGCCTATCTCGACGAGTTTCCGGGCTATTACAAAACCGCCGATGCCGGCTTCAAGGATGAGGACGGCTATGTGCACGTCATGGGCCGCACCGACGACATCATCAATGTCGCGGGCCATCGTCTGTCGACCGGTGGCATGGAGGAAGTGCTGGCGTCGCATCCTGATGTCGCTGAATGCGCAGTGATCGGCATGGCGGACACGCTGAAGGGCGAAGTGCCCTGCGGCTTCGTGGTGCTGAAAGCGGGCGTCACGCGCGATCATGCCGCGATCGAGAAGGAGATCGTCGGCCTCGTGCGCGAGCGGATCGGACCGGTGGCGGCGTTCAAGCTTGCGATCACGGTGCCGCGGCTGCCGAAGACGCGCTCGGGCAAGATCCTGCGCGGCACCATGAAGAAGATCGCGGACGGCGAGACCTGGACCATGCCAGCCACCATTGAGGACCCGAAGGTGCTCGACGAGATCGGCGATGCGGTGAAGGAGCGCAACGCTTAACGTCGCTGTCTCCGATGGGTCTCGTCCTCGTGAGCAGAACACTGGTTCCGGCCTGAATATTCGTTCAATGGAACGTTGAATTCCATCGAAGGTTGACAACCGAGCGCACTGCATGTGCGGCAGTCAACTTTCGGAGGTAAGATGAGACACGCAAGAACCATGGGCGCGCTGAAGCCGCTTCTGCTCGGCAGCGCCGCCCTTGTGATCGTCGGGTTACAACCGTCAGCGTCGCAGGAACGCGCGCAGCCGGATCGTGCGCAAAGTCCGGCAGCGCAAAGCCCGTCTGCACAAGGCTCGCAACCGTCGGCGCGCGAGAACAGGGCGCAGACACCGGCGCCGCGCGCACAGGAGCAGCGCAGCACGACCGGACAGGGCAGCCCGAACCCCTCTGCCTCTCAGCCGGACGCGGCACCGCCGCGTGCGCAGGAGCAGGGAAAGGAGCAGGAGCAAAAGCGCGGCGCGCAGTCGCCGAAGGGCGAGCGCCAGCAGTCACGCGACGGCGACGGTGCACGCGATAACCAGGCGAAGCCGCGCGACGCCGACCGTAACCGCAATCAGGCGAAGGATCGTGACAACGATCGCAACCGCAATCAGGCCCGGGATCGCGACAGCGAGCGCGATCGCAACCAGGCGCAGGATCGTGACAGCAAACGCGATCGCGATCAGGCGCGCGATCGCGACAACCAGCGCACGCGTGACCGGGATCAGGCCCGCAACAACGACCGGCGGCAGGATCGCGATGCGTCGCGAAGCAATGATCGCCAGGCAGCGCAGCCGAAGGAGCAGCAGCGCACGCGGATTTCGACGTCGATCCGTCAGGCCAACGTGCAGCCGGTGCGCAACGCGAACTTCTCGGTTTCGGTCGGGACCGTGGTGCCGTCCAGCGTGCGTTTCTACCCGGTGACGCCGGCGATCGTTGAGGTCTATCCGCAGTACCGTGGATATCAGTTCGTGCTGGTCGAGGATGAGATCGTCATCGTCGAACCGCGCTCCCGCAAGATCGTGACGGTGATCGATCAGGGCGGCAGCGGCCGGGCGGCCACACGTTCGCGTGGCAAGCTGACGCTGTCGGACAAGCAGCGCGACGTGATCCGCCGTTCAACGATCGAGCGGCGAACCACGGGCAGCGCCCCCTCCACGACGATCGTCGAACGCGAATATGCGATCGGTGACGATCTTCCGGAGTCGATCGAGTTCGAGAGCTTCCCGGAGACGGTCTATACCGAAGTTCCGGAAATCCGCAGCTACCGGTATGTCGTGCATGATCGTGACGTCTACGTCATCGATCCGTCCGAGCGGCGGGTGATCGAGGTGATCCGCTAACGTGATCGCTCGAAACGACATCACGCGCGAAAACGGCCGGGCTTTCGCCCGGCCGTTTTGCGTTTTGCGTTTTG
Source organism: Pseudomonadota bacterium (assembly GCA_023387555.1). Classification (GTDB taxonomy): domain Bacteria; phylum Pseudomonadota; class Alphaproteobacteria; order Rhizobiales; family Xanthobacteraceae; genus Pseudorhodoplanes. Next base: position 5,372 of record JAEWHY010000470.1, on the reverse strand, counting down.
TGCGAGCGCAAGCGTGCGGCCCCGCGCAGCGTCATCAGGACAACGATGTCCGCACTACATCTTCAGCTTGGCGCCGCGCACCGCCTTGCCCCACTTCTCGATCTCGCCTTTCTGGAAATCGACAAGGGCGGGTCCGGTGATGCTTGCGCCGACCACGCCCAGCGGTTCGAGCTTGCTCTGGAAGTCGCGGCTCTGCGCCACGCTCGCCGCCGCCTTCGACAGCGCCGCCGCGGTTGCGGCGGGAAGTCCGGCCGGTGCGAACACGCCCCACCAGGCGGTGGTTTCGAAGCCGGGAAAACCGGCCTCGGCGATAGTCGGCACGTCCGACGCCACGGGCGAGCGCGACTTGCTGCTGACCGCGAGCGCGCGGATCCGTCCGCCCTTGATGTTGGACAGCACCGACTGCAGCGGATCGAACATCAGTTGAACCTGGCCCGCGACCAGATCGGTGACGCCGGGCGCGCTGCCCTTGTAGGGCACATGCACGATGTCGATGCCGGCCGCCGCCTTGAACAATTCGCCGGTCAGGTGACCGGGCGTGCCCGCGCCTGCCGAGGCGTAGTTCAGCGTGCCTGGCTTCTCCTTCGCAAGCTTGACCAGATCGGCGAGATTCTTGACGGGCAGCGACGGGTGCACGACGACGGCGACCGGCGCCATCGCCACCACTGCAATCGGCGTGAAGTTTTTGACGGGATCGTAAGGCAGCTTTTCGTAAAGCGAGGCGTTGATGGCGTGGGTCCCGACCGTGCCCATGATCAGCGTGGTGCCGTCCGGATCAGCCTTGGCCACGGCATCGGCTCCGATCGAACCGCCGGCACCGCCGCGGTTGTCGATCACCACGGTCGCTTTCAGGGCATCGTTCAGCAGCTGTGCGAAGGGACGGGCGACGATGTCGGTCGGGCCGCCGGCCGGAAATGGAACGACCATCCGGATCTGCTTCGTTTCAAGCTGCGCCGATGCGCTGCGCACTCCACCGGCCAGACACGCGGCCGAAGCCATACCCTTCAGAACAGCCCTGCGATCCCAGTGCGCTGCCATTAAAAAACCTCCCCCTATAGATTTATAACTATATAGTTCCACACTAGAGTACTATATAGTGCTTTGGCAAATCGCCATTGTCCGCCATTCCACGCAGAGTCTTTGGGCATGCTTCGCATCCTGATGCGATTGTATCGCCGGATTGTCGCCGCGCCAGCGCGGTCGCAGCGCTATCGTCCCGAACGTCATTATATGCGGGGCGCCGGTCCGGCCAGCCTGCGGAAGTTGCGCGATCTCAAGTCAGGGGATGTGAAATCCGGCGATGGCCGCGTGCCGGTGAGGGCCGAAGCCGCGCGGCGCAAGCAGCCGGCCGATCACGAGGTATAGGCGCTCGGAAGGTCGAGGTAATAGTCCGATTCAGGGACATAGAATTCCTGAAAATAGACCGCGTCCGGACCCGTCCTTGCGACCGCCTCCAGCAGCAGTCCGGTCGCGCCCTTCTTGACCTCGAGATGCCGGCACAGCTCAGCGTCGAAGTGAGCGATCTTAAGCCTGTGTTCGATGCCGGTGATCGGCAGGCCGTATTGCCGGACGATCATTTCCTTCAGATTGACGCCATCGAGTTTGCCGAGCGCACAGCGGTGGAGCGCACCGAGAATGGTCGCGGAGCTATAGAAGCGATTGAACACCCAGAATTTGTCCGCGATCCGGAAACGCCGTTCGATCGTGAACAGGTCGTTCCGGTTCGGGAAGTAGCGGGACCATCGCCCCTTGGTTTTCACGTTTTCGCGGCTGAGCACGTAAGTGTAGGTCTGCACCACGGCGCCGCCTTCGGGAGGGACGAAGCGCATGTGCCACGGCTTGTCGAGCGGCTTGATGTTATCGGCTACGAAGGTGCCAAAGCCCTGGCGCCGCACGATGATGCCTTCATCGACCAGGCTGCGTAGCGCGCGCTGCACCGTGCCCAGACTGAAGGGCGTTTCGCGCGCCAGCTCTTGTTCGGTCGGAAGCTGCGCGCCCGGTTTCCAATGGCCGGAAGCGATAGCGTCGACCAGCACATCGCGCAGCAGTGCGTATTTCGAGACGCCGGGAATCGGCTCCTTGCGATACTGCACCCAGAACTCGTTGGCGTTCATTCGGCGCGGTTCCCGATCTCGGCGACAGTCTTACCGGAGCGGCGATCAAACACAATCGACCTTCCGGGCCTTTCCCTGATCTCCAAACGTCAGAACACTTCACTCGACAAAGCACCGCGTACCGATGCGCCGGCGACCGGCATCAGGAGTCACGGTTGAGAATCGTCACGGTGCCGAGCGCAGGGTCGACCGTCAGTTCGTCGCCGGTGCGGAACAAGCTTGCGACGTCGCCGGCCTCGAAACGGTCGACCAGCGCCAGATCGCCGAACGCCGCGCCCTGCGCGAGGATCGGATTGACGCGGTTGAAAACCAGCGCAAGCGGGGTGACGCCCCGTTCCTTCATCTCGCGCAGCATCCAGGCCGATGCGACGCCGCCCTTGGCGGTGTTGAACACCAGGATCTTGCCGACATAGCTTTGCCCGAACAGGGCGTGCGCCGGGCGCGAGAACACGCCGTTGATGCGATCGAGATCGTAGCGTGCGCTGAAATTGTCGCTGGTGACCAGCGCAGTTCCGGTGACGCGCGGTCCGATACCGCGGTGGCATTGCAGCACGATCGGCATCAGCAAATCCTTCCGGCGACGGCGGAGCGCACGCAGTCTTCCATGCTGCCGAGGGTCGGCTTGTACCCGTAGCCGCCGAGAATGTTGACGATCTTCGCCGAGTTCGACATCAGGCGCTTCCACCCGTTGGCCTCGGCCATTTCGCGCGCATAGCTCTGATAGAAGCAGACGCCGGACAGCACGAGGCCGCCCGCCGCCTCGATCCGCGCGGTGATCTTCATGCGATCGGCCGCCGCCTTGATCTCGGGCGAGGTCGCGGCGATCAGCGTCGTCTCCGGATGCACCTGACGGCCATCGAGAAGGTCGGCAACCTGGCTCAATTCGACCAGCGACAGTTGCGGGGCGGAGAACACGACGACATCGACCTTCTCGCCGCGCGCCGCGTAGGCGCCGTAAAACGCCGCCAGATCCTGTTCGGTGATCGGGGAGGGCGGCGGTGGCTCCTGTCCGCCGAAGGCGTCGCGCAAGGTCGGCGCTTCCGGCGTGATGCCGGGCATGTGGAACAGCGCCACCGAACCGAAGCTCGCGAGCGCCGCGCCGAAATGCTTGAGCTCGTCCGAATTCGGAACGCGCTCAAGCCCGGAGATCACCGGCACCTCCCAGTAGCTGTCGGTGCGCTTGCCGACGATGCCGCCGAGCGCGCCCCAGTCGCTGAGGTCGCGCGGCTGCCAGGACACCGCGAAATGCCTGGTGCCGATCCGGTGCTTGTCGAGATGATAACCGTAGCGCGGCGTGCGTCCGGTGAGCCCTGCCGACAGGGCGGACGGGCCGCCCTCGAAATTGCTGCGCGCGCCGAGCACGCCATTCGAGTAGATCACGACGCCGGTATCGCCGAAGGCGAGATGCTCGCCATGCACCGGCGGCAGGATGGTCTGATAATTGATGCAGGTGTTGGTCATCATGACGCCGAGCGCCTCGAACGCCCGGGTCAGCCGCGCTTCGATGTCGACCATGCCCGCCGTTTGCTTCAGACGCTTGTAGGCGTCGAAATCGACGCCGCGCGGATCGGTGATGGTCGGAATGGCGACGCGCCGATGCTCGGGCGCCATTCCCGCGAGGCTTTCGACAAAGGCGACGCCGGCCTCGCCGGTCGCCTCGGTATCGGCCATGATATGGGCCTGGCCGACGCGCACGAAATCCTTGGCGTCGAAGAATTCGGCGACCGCGATCTGATGGCGGATCGCCCATTGCCGGGCCGGGCCGCATTCGCCGGCGAGCATCGCCCGTTCTTCGTCGTCGAGCGCGACGGCTGTGTGTTTGGCGGTCATCTGCGTCGCGCCGGCCGTTGCGGTCGCGCCCCGGTGATTGCTTGAAAGCTATATAGTTTTAACCCGCGCCGGCGCAGGCCGTCAATTGCGGGCTCCCGGTTCGCTCCCGAGGTGCGAGACCGCGAAGCGGTCGAGCCTCGAAGGGCGTTGGCCCAAACAGTGGCCGTGCGTCCATCGAGCGCGGCTTTGCCGCGCACCTCAGGATGACGGCGAGACAGCTCAAAACGCGGGCCGCGCTTGCTGCGGACAAGAGCGCGGGCGGACGCTTCGCCGCAATCAGGAACGGCCGGGCTTTCAGGCTGGCCTTCTGATGCTCGACGGTGCAGCGATGCCCTTTGTGTTCCTTGCCGGTCAGCGCGTCACGATCACCGTCGCGCCGAGCCGCGTGCGGTTATAGAGGTCGACCACGTCCTCATTGGTCATGCGGATGCAGCCAGACGACACTTCCTCCCCGATCGTCCATGGCTCGTTGGTGCCATGGATGCGATAAAGCGTGTCGCCAAGATAGAGCGCGCGGGCGCCCATCGGATTCTGCGGACCGCCTTCCATGTGACGGGGCAGGTTCGGCTGACGCTTGAGGATGTTCGGCGTCGGCGTCCAGCTCGGCCATTCGCGCTTGTTGGATACCTTCGACGTACCCGACCACGACGCGCCTTCGCGGCCGACCGCGACCGCGTATCGGATCGCCTGGCCGTTGCCGAGCACGTAATACAGCCGCCGCTCGCTGTGCCGCACGATGATGGTGCCGGGTGCGTGATTGCCGGGGAATGCCACGGTCTGGCGCGGCGTCTTGGTGTAGAACCGGCCGAATAGCAGGCGGCTGTTGGGCCGTGCGGTATAGCCCGGGGCCTGAGGATATTGTGGCTGCGCTGGCCGCGCGGTCTGCGCCGGGGCGTCGGCTGCGTTGTCGATGCCCCACATCGTGCGCATGCGCTCCTGCCACGTCAGCGGCTGTGGCGGCTGCTGCGGGCGCGGCGCCGCGCGACGGACCGGCCGTTGTTTTGGCTTTGCGTCAGCGGAGGGCGACGGGTCTATGGCGGCTCGGGCGGGCGGGAATTGCGGCTTCGGCGCCGCGGCGGGATGGGCCGCCGTGACGGCGGTGCTGGCCGATGCGACCTTCGTCCCGGTGGTCTGGGCGGCGGCTTCCGCGGTCAGGACAGCGAGTGCCGAAATGGCAATAAGGCTCTGAAATTTCATGCTGATTCCCCCGGTCATCTCGCCGATGAGGGGCGGAGATTATCGGCGTTGCTGCGCTGCACCTAGTGCAGGGAGGACACAACGGGCGCGGAAGGTCGGGGGAAGATGAATTGCAGCTGAATGCTGACGGGGTCGGGGCCAGCGATCCACAATTTTCTTGTGGGGAGCAGACACAGCGTCATCGCCCGCAGCTGCGGGCGATGAGATCGATGCGGGTACGCGGGAGAGTCT
>JAEWHY010000264.1 GCA_023387555.1 Pseudomonadota bacterium | reverse complement strand
AGCCCGCTGCTCTGGCATTTCAACTTCCGCGGTCCGGATGTCGACCGGCTGGTGAAAGGCCGCGAACGCATCTACCTCGACCGCTTCTGGAATGAATTGTCGGCCGATCCGAAATCAATCGACGAACAGACGCGCCGGCATTACGCGACGATCTACGCCAGACCGGGCGCGATGCACGCGGCCTTCGAGCAATTCGCGACGTTCAACACCAAGGATGTCGCCGACAACAAGGCGTTCCAGGCCAAGGGCAAACTTACCATGCCGATCCTGGCGCTCGGCGCGGAGAAATCCTTCGGCCCGATGCAGGCTGAGGTCATGCGAGAGGTCGCAGCGAACGTCGAGGGCGGAATCATCAAGAATTCCGGCCACTGGATCATGGAAGAACAACCGGATCAGACTGTCGCCCTGGTCCGTGCCTTTCTCGACAGGAAGTGAGCGACGGGCACCAGCCGCAGACCGATCGACAATCCGACCGGCTGGTTATCGCTGTCATTCCGGAGCGCGGATGAAGTCCGCGAGTCGCAATCCATAGTCCCGGTGATGATTGTGCACTCCGGTGCGCCGCCTTCGCTTTGCTGCGGCGGACGCCCCGGAATGACGAGACTACGCGCGTCCCGGATAGTTCGGGCTTTCGCGGGTGATGGTCACATCGTGCACGTGGCTTTCACGCAGCCCCGCGCTGGTGATCTTCACGAAGGTCGCCTTGTTGTGGAAATCCTCCACATTTCCGGCGCCGACATAGCCCATCGCCGCGCGCAATCCGCCGGCGAGTTGATGCAGCACGGTCGAGGTCGGGCCCTTGTAGGGCACCTGCCCTTCGATGCCTTCCGGCACCAGTTTCAGCGCGTCCTTGATGTCCTGCTGGAAATAGCGGTCCGCGGAGCCGCGGGCCATGGCGCCGACCGAGCCCATGCCACGGTAGCTCTTGTAGGAACGGCCCTGATAGAGGAACACCTCGCCCGGCGTCTCGTCGGTGCCGGCGAGCAGCGAACCCACCATCGCGCAGTCGGCGCCGGCCGCGATCGCCTTCGCCAGATCGCCGGAATACTTGATGCCGCCATCGGCGATCACCGGAGTATTGGATTTCTGCGCGGCTTCGACCGCATCCATGATCGCAGTCAGTTGCGGCACGCCGACGCCAGCGACGATGCGCGTGGTGCAGATCGAGCCCGGCCCGATGCCGACCTTGATCGAATCGGCGCCGGAATCGATCAGCGCCTTGGCGCCGTCCGCCGTCGCGACGTTGCCGGCGACCACCTGCACCTTGTTGGACTGCCGCTTGATGCGGTTGACCGCCTCCAGCACATGACGCGAATGGCCGTGCGCGGTATCGACCACGACAAGATCGACGCCGGCGGCAATCAGCCGTTCAGTGCGGTCGAAGCCCTTGTCGCCGACCGTGGTGGCGGCGGCGACCCGCAGGCGCCCCTGGTCGTCCTTGCAGGCATTCGGGTTGGCGACCGCCTTCTCGATGTCCTTCACGGTGATCAGGCCGACGCAGCGATAATCGGCATCGACCACCAACAGCTTCTCGATGCGGAATTGATGCAGAAGGCGCTTGGCCTCGTCCTGGCTCACGCCCTCGCGGACCGTGACCAGCCGCTCCTTGGTCATCAGTTCCGACACCTTCTGCGAAGGGTCAGTGGCGAAGCGCACGTCACGATTGGTCAGGATGCCGACCAGCTTGCCGGTCCCGTTGCGGCTTGCACCTTCCACCACCGGGACACCGGAAATCCCGTTGTCCTTCATCAGCGCGAAGGCTTCGGCCAATGTCGCGTCGGGAGCGATGGTCAGCGGATTCACCACCATGCCGGACTCGAACTTCTTGACCTGTCGGACCTGCGCGGCCTGCTCGTCCGGCTCCATGTTGCGATGGATCACCCCGATGCCGCCGGCCTGCGCCATGGCGATCGCCATCCGCGTCTCGGTGACGGTATCCATGGCCGAGGCCACGATCGGGATATTGAGACTGATGTCGCGGGTGATGCGCGAGCGGAGGTCGACTTCTGACGGCAGGAAGTCGGACAGCCCCGGCTGCAACAGGACGTCGTCGAAGGTCAGCGCCTCACGCGGGGCGCCGTTCATGCCGTGTGATGTGGGGTTTGCCATTGCCTTACCTAGCGACGGATTCGGGCTGCCGCAAGGCGGCTCGCCTCTTCGTAAAATCAAAGGTTGGCACCGGCGGATAGCACGGTCGCCCCGCTCCGTCACGATGCGCCGGCCGCCATCCCGCGCAATATTTCCGCAGTCTCCGGATCGGCCGGGAGGAACGCCTCGATCGCCAGTTCGGACAGGGTGACGTCCTGCGGCGTGCCGAACACGGTCGTCGTCGAGATCAGGGACAGCGTCGTGTTGCCGGCCCGCAGCCGCAGCGGAACGATGACGTCGGCGTAATCCACCCGCGGCACCGGTCCTGATGCGCGCGGCGCGGGATAGCCGTCCAGCTCCTTCAGGAGCGCGGCGAGAACCGGGTCGGCGGTGATCTCGACCTGGCGGCGGACCCGTTCCAGAAGATGCGCGCGCCATTGCGGGAGATTGGCGATCCGCGGGCTCAGTCCCTCCGGATGCAGGCTGAG
>JAEWHY010000468.1 GCA_023387555.1 Pseudomonadota bacterium | reverse complement strand
GCGCGCGCGAAGGCGAGCGGCGCCAGCACGATCTGTTCGATCTCCATCGGCCGGTGCTGCTCGTAATCCTGCAGGATTGACGCCTTGTGATGGAGCAGCTTCGCGATCAGGATCTCCGGATCGAGCGCGAGCGGATAGCCGTGCGCGGCAGCGATCGCCATCATCTCACGGGCGAGCCGCCGGTAGATTTCCGACAGCGCCGGGTCCTTCCGCGCGCCGTCGGATTGGCTCATGGTCGCAAGGCCGAGCACCGATCCGCTCACATTGGTCAGGAGCTTGCCCCAGACCGCCGCGCGGATGTCGCCGGGATCGGGCGAGAGCAGTCCGGCCTGCTCGAACATCACGCGAAAGTCGGCAAGCTCCGCGTTGCCGTCGTCGGTGATCGCCGCCAGTTCGAGCCGGTTATGGGTCGGCGAATTGTTCCTGATCACGCCCGGCGCTTCGATCACATTCGCCGTATAGCTGATGCCGCCGATCACCTGATTGCTGCGCATCGCCGCAAGGAACGGCTTGGCAAGTTCGAAGATCGGGATGCTAGGGGGCTTAAGACGCGATGCCGGCAGGCCGAGCGGATACCACCAGGTCATGCCGTTCTGCGGGAACACGACGCGCGTATCCTTGCCGACCAGCGGCGCGATCTGCGCGGCGACCGCGTGCAAGGCCGTCGCCTTGGTCGCGACAATAACAAGGTCCTGCGCGCCGATGTCGGCAGGCACCTCAAAGGCCGCGACCGCCGCGGTCAGCGTCTCGTCGCCGATGTGCAATTGCAGCCCGCGGTCGCGGATCGCCGCGAGATTCGCACCGCGCGCGATCACCGACACATCGTGGCCGGCACGCGCAAACCGGACCGCGAGATGGCCGCCGCTCGCACCCGCTCCGTAGATGCAGATCCGCACGCTAGGCCTCCGGGGCGAGCGCGCGCGGCACCTTGATCTTCATCTCCAGCGCCATCTGCCCGAACGCCTTGCCCTGCGGATCGATGCGGCGGGACGCCATGCCGCCGCCGCCGAGCGCATCTTCCAGCAGGAAGTTGAAGGCATGCAAGCCGGGCGCTTCGAACCGCGTGACCTTGCCGTGAACGAGACCTTCGAAGTGCGCGGCGATCCGCTCCGGCGTCACCTCGCGGCGGATCAGGGAGACGTATTTCGGATCGCGGGCGATGATCGCGATGTTGGAGCCGTTGCCCTTGTCGCCGGAGCGCGCCACCGCGAGCGTTCGCAGATCGACATCGACCAGCGCATCCTCGCCCGCGGGCGCGGCAGGCGGAGGCGATGCCGGCTGCGGCGGCGTGTAGCCGCCCGCGCTCGGCACCTCGACGGCGAAGGGCGCGGCATCGCCGATCTGCACGAGGGGCGCCGGCATCGCGGCCTTGTCGATGAAGAAGGTGTAGAGCCGGACAACCGGCGTCGGCTTCGGACGGCCGGAGAAAATGCCCGTGGTGCCCTGCGCAAAGCTGATGCCGACCGAACCCAGTTCGCGCGCGAAGATATCGATCGCCTCGCGATCGACGTGATCGACCACGAGCCGCAGCAGCACCTCGCGGGTCTGCCGCGCATTCGCCTTCGGCCCATACGCCGCTTCCGAGCCGAGCACTTCGGTATGGGTCGCGGTGAAATCCGGAAGCTGGCGCTGCCGGAACAGCATGCGCGCACGGGCCAATAGCGCCTCGGCGCTCTTTTCCGCTTTCAGGACGGCGTCGGGCCCGACGATCGAGACCACGGCGACGCCGCGCCAGCCATCCTGGAAGGTCGCCGAGACCTTGTATTGCGGGGTCGGCGCGTATCCCTTCGCGCCGGAGACCCGCACGCGGTTGTCGCCGACCTGTTCGAGTTTGACTTCGGTGAAATCGGCAACCACATCCGGGAGAATATAGGCGGCGGGATCTCCGACCTCGTACAGCACCTGCTCCGCCACCGAGGCCGGCACGATCAGCCCGCCGGTGTTCTCGGGCTTTGACAACACGAAGCTGCCATCGCTTCTGCAGGATGCGATCGGGTAGCCGATATTCTCCCAACCGGGCACCTTGTCCCAATCGGTATGCACGCCGCCGGTGGATTGCGGGCCGCATTCGAGGATGTGACCGACCAGGCTGCCGGCGGCGAGCCTGTCGTAATCGTCGGCCGCCCAGCCGAATTCATGCATCAGGATGCCGAGCGCCAGCGCCGAATCGGCGCAGCGGCCGGTGATGACGATATCGGCGCCGCGATCGAGCGCGGCCGCAATCGGCAAAGCCCCGAGATAGGCGTTGGCGGTGAGGAGCTTGCGCGGCAAAGGCTCGCCGGTCGAGGCTTCGCGCACGGTGTCGCGCAACGCGTCGATGCGCGGCAGCACATCGTCGCCTTCCACCACCGCGATCTTGAGCGAGAGCCCGAGTTCGGCGCATGCCGCCTCCAGCGCGCGCCTGGCACCCTGCGGATTGACCGCGCCGCCGTTGCTGACGACCTTGATGCCGCGCCTTGCGATCTCCGGCAGCGAGCGCTTCAGATAGGCGACGAAGTCTGGCGGGAAGCCGGCATTCGGGTCCTTCATGCGGGCGCGGGCGAGCAGCGACATCGTCACTTCCGCGAGATAGTCCATCATCAGGTAATGGACATCGGCGGTCAGCAATTGCGGGATCGCCATCGGGC
>JAEWHY010000186.1 GCA_023387555.1 Pseudomonadota bacterium | reverse complement strand
AACGATCGCAAGGACGTGTCGCACGCCGATTGCGTGCGCTCCGTTGTCGACTTCATCAAGGCTTCGGATGTGCGCGATTTCATCCTGGTCGGGCATTCGTTCGGTGGCACCGTGATCCAGCCGGTGGCCGAGCAGGTCCCGGACCGCATCCGGCGGCTGGTGTTCTGGAATGCCTTCGTGCTGCTCGACGGCCAGAGCCTCGAGGATAACATCCCGCCGCATTACAAGGAATTATTCGACGCCATCGCGCAGCCCGACGGCGGCGTCATGCTGCCGTATCCGGTCTGGCGCGATGCCTTCATCAACGACGCCGACGAGGCGCTCGCGCGCAAGGCTTATGCGATGCTGTCGCCGACGCCGAAACGCAGCCACAGCGACAAGGTACCGCTGAAAACCTTCTATTCCCTGCAGATTCCGAAGAGCTACCTGAACTGCACCGAAGATACCGCGCTGCCGCCCGGTGAGTGGGGCTGGCACCCGCGGATGTCATCGCGTCTCGGCCTTTACCGGCTTGTGCAGATGCCGGGCAGCCATGAGGCGATCTTCACCAATCCGCAATTGCTGGCGGACAAGTTCGTCGAAGCCGGGCGGGATTGACTTGACCTTGCGATTGCGGCCGACACTATCGGCGGCATGATCGCCGAAAGAGACGTCAACGGACTGAGCGCCTGGCTTGCCGAAGCCGGGCTGAACGGCATGTCCGAGGATGCGCTGGTTTCGGGCTTCTGCGAGCGCAGCAATGCCATTGGTCTGCCTATCAACCGCTGCCTCGTTCTGATCGACACGCTCCATCCGGTCTACGAGGGCCGGCTGGTGCGTTGGGGCCACGAAGCATCGCAACCGGGCATCGTCGAATACGGCCGCACAGTCGTGCCGGAAGGCCTGGTACTCGGCGCCGACGAGGAAAAGGCCGCCGAAAGCTGGCGGAAAAGCCCGTTCTTCTACATGCTGCAGACCGGGGAGCGGCTGCTCCGACTTAACGAGGAGCATGCGGCGCTCTTTCCCGCCATGCAGGACTATATAGCGGCGGGGATGAAAGGCGGCGTCGCGATCGTCAACCGGTTCGCGCCGGAGGGCGTCATCGGCGAGATGGATGCGGTCTATTCCTCCTGGATGACGCGGCGTCCCGGCGGCTTCGACGACACGCATGTCGAAATGCTGGCGCGACTGATTCCGACGCTGGCCCTTGCGGTCAAGACCGTCGCGCTGACCCGGATGACCGGCACCCTGATGCAGACCTATCTCGGGCGGGATGCCGCCCGCCGGGTCCTCTCGGGCCGCATCATGCGCGGCGTCGCCGAGCGGATCGATGCCGCGATCTGGTTCAGCGACCTGCGCGGTTTCACGCGCGTGACGGACTCCGCGCCCGAACAAGTGCTGCCGCTGCTGAACGATTATGCCGATGTCGTCATCTCGGCGATCAACGCCGAAGGCGGCGACGTCCTGAAGCTGATCGGCGACGGCATCCTTGCCATCTTCACCGCCGAGGATCGCGCAGGCGCCTGCGGCGCGGCCCTCAACGCCGCGACGGCCGCGCGCCGGGAGGTGGCCGCTCTGAACGCGCGCCGCGCGCAGGCACTGCTGCCAGTCACCGACATGTATATCGGCTTGCATGTCGGCGAGGTGCTGTACGGCAATATCGGATCGGTCGACCGGCTCGACTTCACGGTGGTCGGTCCGGCCGTGAACGAAGCGAGCCGGATCGCCGCCATGTGCCGGTCCGTGGAACAGCCGGTGCTGGTCTCTCAATCCTTCGCCGCAGTCGACGGCATGCGCGGCCGCCTGGTGTCCGTCGGGCGCTACGCGCTACGCGGGGTCGAAAGGCCGCAGGAATTGTTCACGCTCGAATCGATTGCGGGCTCATAGCCGGCAACTCGTCAGAGCGTTTTCGAGCGAAGTGGAAACCGGTTCGCGTGAAGAAAACGCGTCAATGCAAGAACCTAGAGGCTTTTCGCGATTCGAAGAAAAGCGAAAAGACTCTAGAAGCGTCAGAAGGCCGGGCTGCCCGGCACAAAGGCATCGAACGCCGCCCAGAACTGGGCGCGGAAACGGTCGGTCTCCATCATCATCTCGTGGCGCGAGCCCGGGATGATCAGATGCGAGCCGGCGCGCAGCCGGCCGGCAAAATCCTCGATCGCCGGCGTCGATACCGTGACGTCGCGACCGGCCGCGATCATCATGATCGGCTGCCGGATCTTGCCCGGATAATTGGCGTTCTGGAATTCTTTCATCATCGCAAAGGCGGCGGCCGCCCACGCGTTGGTCGGTGAGCCGAGGCCCAGCAGCGGCTCGGCCTCCAGCACCGCCGCCGTACGGGCATGACGCACGGGATCGGAGGTCAGCACGTTGCCGACGAAGGGCTGCGACGCCACGACCATCGGGCTGCCGCCGGGGACATACGATGAGCCCATGCCGATCGCGCTCAGGAATTTCACCGCCGGCTTTGCATAGGGCGTCAGCAACTGCGGGCCGAGCTCGATCAGCGGCGCGCACAGCACCATGCGTTCGAACCATTGATAGCCACGATGGGCGATGCGGGTCAGGATCGAGGCGCCCATCGAATGGCCGATCGCAAAATAAGGCGGCGGACAATCCGGCAGCACGATCTCGCGCATGAAGGCTTCAAGATCGGCTTCATACTCGCGGAAGCTTTCGACGTAGCCCTTCCGCGGGTCGCGCAGCGCACGCTGGGACAGCCCCTGCCCGCGCCAGTCCAGCGTCGCGACCGCGAAACCGCGCTGCCGCAAGTCGCGGGCGATCTCGAAATACTTCTCGATGAATTCGGCGCGCCCCTGGAAGATGCACACCGTCCCCTTGCGGCCCGGCGGCGGCGCCCAGCGCGCAAACCGCAGGCCGATTCCGTCCGGCGTCTTCAGCGTGCCGGCGACAACATCCTCGGGCACCGGATTTGCGGGGATCGAAATGAGTTTCATCGAAGGGCTGTGCGCAATGATCCGGTCAGACGGGACCGGGTCGCCGCCGGCGGCGGGTGCCGCGTTATAGCAGGGGCCGGGCCAGTCTCAATTGGCAGCGGGGACGCGGGGGCGCCGATTCTTACAAAATCGTAACACCTATTTTTTCCAGGGCGGCCACCCTCTTGACGGAAAAACTGCGCTTCCTAGATCAAAGCTGCGCCGGCCATCCGGCGGCGCGCAATCAAAGGTCCGGCCCATCCGGGAGGACCTTCCGAATGTCGCTTCAAGGAGGACATACGATGCGTCACTTCGATCTTACCCCCTTCTATCGTTCCACCGTCGGCTTCGACCGCCTGTTCAATCTGCTGGACCAGGCGAATGCGGAAAGTGCCCCCGGTTATCCGCCCTATAACATCGAGCGGACCGGCGAGAACGCCTACCGCGTCAGCGTTGCCGTTGCCGGCTTTGCCGAGAACGATCTGAATATCGAGCTGAAGGAAAATACCCTCACCATCAAGGGCGAGAAGCAGGCCAAGCAGGAGCAGTCCGGCGAGATCCTCTACCAGGGTATCGCGGCCCGTGCCTTCGAGCGCGTGTTCCAGCTTGCCGACTTCGTCCAGGTCAAAGGCGCCGCTCTCGAGAACGGTCTCCTGCACGTCGACCTCGTACGCGTGATTCCGGAGGCCAAGAAGCCGCGCCAGATTCCGATCAACGCGAAGGCCATCGAAGGTCAGGTCGAGACCAAGGTTGCCGCCTGATCCGCGTTAGTCTGACCGAACGATCTCACACGTGAGAGAGCGCCCCGGTGCTGCCGGGGCGCTTTTTTATCGAACGGTTCGCCGTGTGCGTTTTCGCACGTGCACGGGCCTGCCGGCTCATTAGGTGAGCATTTCACGCGGACCCTCAGCACCGCATGAAATGGAGGAAGATCATGCTGACCAGCACAAGGTTTGCGGCCACCCTCCTCGCTGCCGGAGCATTGGCGGGAGGGGCCGACACCGGCCCAACGCAGGCTCAAGAAGCGGGTGGTCCGGCGCCCCAGGCATCGCGGCCTGCGCCGAGTTCTGGGATGCCGGCGGCCAGAGCACGAAGAGAATCGCGAGCGCAGCCTCGGCCCGATCAAAGGGCCTATCCGCGAGCAGGCACACCGAGGCCACCCATTCGTGGTGCGGCCGGGCCCGGGTGGGGCTACGGCGGTTATAGCGGTTATGGCGGCTACGGCAGCTACCGCGGCTATGGCGGCGGTTACCCGGGGTACGCAGGATACGGCGGAGGTTATGGCGGATACGGGGGCTGGAACTGGCCGTTCGGCGGTTTCGGCGCCTTGCCATTCGCACCGTCCTTCGCGAATTACGGCGCGGGCGGCTGCACCTGTCCGGGTTCGTATGGCTATTACCAGCCGTACAGGCAGGCCGCGTTCGGGTACGGCCCGTATCGCAACGGGCCCGGCTGGCGGCCGCGCACCCACGCCGTGTATGAGGAAGGACAGTACATCGGCTCCGCTGTTGACCCGCAGGTGCGGCTGAATCTGGAACGCGACTTCACCGAGGAGTGAACGTAGAGCCTTAGCGGGATGACCAACGGCCCGTCATCCAGCCGGGCCGCCAGCCGCTCCGCTTATGATCGATCTCCTCGCGCTGAAGGTCACGCTCGAGGAGATCCTGCAGGCATCGCGTGTCCGCAATATCGACCGCGCCGCGACGTCGCAACAGCAACCCGATGCGCTCCAGCGCCTTCATCTCGCGCGCGACAGCTTCGCGCCGCGCACCGATGCGCGCGGCAATATCGGTCTGCAACGGCGGGGGCGAAATCACAGCGCGATGAGCCTCGGCCGTCGGCCGCGACAGGCGCAACAACTCGGCATAAATCCGGTGGCGAACATCGAGCGTGGATAATTCGTTCACGCGGTTGGCGAGCACCTGAATTTGACCCGCAAGCCGATACAGGAACTGATCGCAGACATCGGCATGCGCATGGAGCAATTCCCGGAACACCGAGACAGGCATCCGGGTCACGGCGACATCGGTCAGCGCGAGCGCGCCCGCCATGCGCGGCGAGCCGAGGATTGCGCTCTCGCCGCCGAAATAATCTCCCGCATCGACGTCCTCGAAGACAACTTCGCGTCCCGCGACCTTCGCGAACTGCAGCCTGACGCAGCCGCTGTCGATGAAGAAGACGTCGCTGTTCGCCTCATTGGGCGCGACGATCCAATCGTGGCGACGATGACGACATTGCGAACAATTCACCGATATCGCCGAGATCGCAGATGCGCCAAGCGAACGGAACAGAACGAAGCCGGCGATGCCGCCGGATATGTCCGGGGATGTTTGACGAGCCGGTCGCGCTCGATGACGCACGGCACTTGCCTCAGCTTCCGCCGCCGCTTTCTCTAGCGGCGCTTCAACAAAGCCATGGGCGCCGTCACGCTCCCTCAACAGGCCGTGAAGTCGGGTCGGCTGGAACCGGCTGCGCCGCATGGCGTGAGACGCTGAGGTCCCCACCGGCGGGTCGCGCGTGTTGGAACATCCTAGAACTGGATCGCCTGGCCGGGCTTGTCCTCGGGCTTTTTGGCGTCTGCCGGCTTGCTCAGATCGATGACGCGAACGTCCGGCTTGCCCGCGTCCGGCGTTCCGGCAACCTCCGGCTTTGACGGTCCCGACACGCCGGGACGGGTCGCGGCCGCCGACGGTCTGGTTCCGGGCTTTGCTCCGGATTTTGCTCCGGACTTCGGTTCAGTCTTTGCTCCAGTCCCGGTCTCGACCTTCGCTTCGGCCTTGGCTTCAGCACCGGCCGCATCGGCCTTGGCTTCATCCGGCCTGGCGGAGGACACCCCGGCGTCGGACTCCGCGGCCGGACGTCCGGCATCATTTGCTTTGGCCAGCGCCGGACGCGGTCGCGGCACGGGCGTGGTTTGCTTTCGTGACGGCTCGGCCGGCGACACAGCACCGGTCACCACAGGATCACGCGGCAAGCGCGCGGCGGGCAGCGGCGGCCGCGAAGCCTGCTCGTGACCATTCTCGAAGACCTCGCCGTCCGCGGGCGGCGGCAGACCCCGTCCCACACGCGGCGGGGCATCGAAACCGTTGCCGCCGATCGGACGCACCGCGATCACCCGCCCGTCAAACCCGTCGAGCACAACATTGACTTCGCGACCGCGCCGATCGACTGCCGCAACGACATAACGGCCGCGCGTCCAGGCAGGCCGGCCGACCATGCGCAGTCCCATCGACGTGACGATGCTCGCGACCTCATGCGGCGGGAGAAAATCTGCGGACACCGGCTGCGCCCTCACCGGCGCAACGGCGACAGCCGCCGCAAAGGCAGCAAGAACGATAGTGTATTTCACGTCGCCCCTCCTGGGAGACCC
>JAEWHY010000165.1 GCA_023387555.1 Pseudomonadota bacterium | reverse complement strand
AACAGGAACAGCACCGCGACCGCGCCGACGTAGACGACCACGAGGATCATCGCGAGGAACTCGGCGCCAAGCAGCAGGAACAGCCCCGCCGCATTGACGAAGGCGAGGATCAGGAACAGCACCGAATGCACCGGATTGCGCGAGGCAATCACCATCAGCGCTGACGCGATGCAGACGGCGGCGAAGAGATAGAAGAAGAGCGCTGCGATCATGAAGGGTGCCTCTCCGCTTGCGCAGGTGCGTTCCCTCCCCCCTTGCGGGGGAGGGTCAGGGAGGGGGGTAAGCCAAGAGAACAGACGTCGACGAAAACACCCCCCTCCCCGCGCGCCATCGCGCGACGAGGACGCGCGCAAACGCGCTTGAGGCGCGCCGACCTCCCCCGCAAGGGGGGAGGTAAAACGGCGTGTGCGGTCACTTCAGCGGCCATCATCACGTGCATCACCGGTACGGCGCATCGAGCTTGATATTCTGCGCGATCTCCCGCTCCCAGCGATCGCCGTTCGCGAGCAGGCGTTCCTTGTCGTAGTAGAGTTCCTCGCGGGTCTCGGTCGCGAATTCGAAGTTCGGACCTTCCACGATCGCGTCCACCGGACAGGCTTCCTGGCACAGCCCGCAGTAAATGCACTTCACCATGTCGATGTCGTAGCGCGTGGTACGGCGGGTGCCGTCGTTGCGCCGGGGACCGGCCTCGATGGTGATGGCCTGCGCCGGGCAGACCGCCTCGCACAGCTTGCAGGCGATGCAGCGTTCCTCGCCGTTGGGATAACGGCGCAGCGCGTGCTCGCCCCGGAAGCGCGGCGAGATCGGCCCCTTCTCGAACGGATAGTTCAGCGTCGGCTTCGGCTTGAAGAAGTAGCGCATGCCGAGGAAGAACGCCTGGATGAATTCGGTGAGGAACACCGACTTGGCTGCCTGATCCAGTCTCATGACACGACCTTTCCGCGCGCCGGGCGCGGGCATGACGGAGTGTGCGGGGCGCTCGTCATTTCGGGGCCAGGCCTCCGAACTGCAGCACCGCAGCGACGATCACGACCATCGCCAGCGAGATCGGCAGGAACACTTTCCAGCCGAGCCGCATCAGTTGGTCGTAGCGATAGCGCGGCACGATCGCCTTGGCCATCGCGAATAGGAAGAACATGAACAGGCACTTGAGCGTGAACCACACCACGCCCGGCACCCAGGTGAAGGGGGCGACGTTGACCGGCGGCAGCCAGCCGCCGAGGAACAGGATCGTCCCCATCGCGCACATGGTGGCGATGGCGACATACTCGCCCAGCATGAACATCATGTACGGCGTCGAGCCGTATTCGACCATGAAGCCGGCGACCAGTTCGGACTCCGCTTCCACGAGGTCGAATGGCGGCCGGTTGGTTTCAGCGAGCGCCGACACGAAGAAGATCACGAACATCGGCAGCAGCGGCAGCCAGTACCAGTTCAGCAGGCCGTATCTGCCGTTCTGCGCCTCGACGATGTCGGTCAGGTTGAGCGAACCGACGCACAGCAGCACGGTGATGATGACGAAGCCGATCGAGACTTCATAGGACACCATCTGCGCCGCCGAACGGAGCGCCGCGAGGAACGGGTATTTCGAGTTGGACGCCCAGCCGCCCATGATGATGCCGTAGACGCTGAGCGAGGAGATCGCGAAAATATAGAGGATGCCGACATTGATGTCGGCGATCACCCAGCCGGCACTGACCGGGATCACCGCCCATGCCGCAAGCGACAGAACCACGGTGACCAGCGGCGCCAGGAGGAAAATGCCCTTGTTGGCGCCGGCCGGGATCACCGGCTCCTTGAGCACGAATTTCAGAAGGTCGGCGAAGGATTGCAAAAGGCCGTATGGCCCGACCACGTTCGGGCCGCGCCGGATCTGCACCGCCGCCCAGATCTTGCGGTCGGCGTACAGCACATAGGCGATGGCGACGAGCAGGATCACCATCAGCAGCACGCTCTGCGCGACGACGATGATCAGCGGCCAGAGATAGGCCCAGAAGAAATCAGTCATGCCACACGCCTCGCACTCTCTTCACCTCCCCCCTTGCGGGGGAGGTCGACGGCCGCAGGCCGTCGGGAGGGGGGTAAACCGCAAGGGCTGAACACGCGACTTACCCCCCTCCCCAACCCTCCCCCACAAGGGGGGAGGGAGAACCAAGACCGTGCCAACCTGACATGCGATCGAATGCGCATCGCCCTACTCCGCCGCCGTCATGGTGCGTTGCTCGGCCAGGGCCGAGCATTCCGCCATCACCGCGCTGGCACGCGCGATCGGATTGGTGAGATAGAAGTCGTCGATCACCGACGTGAACGGCACCTTGTCGGGCGCACCCGGCAATTGCGCGAGCCGGCGCAGATCGGCCCCGTCGCCGGCGGCAATCGCGCCGACCCGCTGCAGGTGGGGATGCGCCGCGAACAGCGCCTGCCGCAATTGCGCCAGCGAGTCGTATGGCAGCCGTGCCCCGACATGATCGGACAATGCGCGAAGGATCGCCCAGTCCTCGCGCGCGTCGCCGGGCGGGAATGCGGCGCGTGCCGCCATCTGCACCCGGCCCTCGGTGTTGACGTAAAGCCCGGACTTCTCCGGATAGGCGGCGCCCGGCAGGATCACATCGGCGCGATGCGCGCCAGCGTCACCATGGCTGCCGATGTAGACGACGAACGGCCCGCGATCGACGTCGATCTCGTCGGCACCGAGCGAGAACAGCACGTCGACATCGCCCGACGCCATCTGCAGGGCGGTCTTGCCGCCCTCGCCCGGGACGAAGCCGATATCCAGCGCGCCGACCCGCGAGGCGGCATAATGCAGGACGGAATAGCCGTTCCAGACGTCCGACACCGCACCGAACTCGACGGCAACCCGCGCTGCCAGCGCGGCGACGCGCGCGCCGTCGTTGCGGGTGAAGATCGAGGCGCCGACCAGCACCAGCGGCCGCTCCGCCTTGTAGAGAATGTCGGCATAGTCGCCCTTGCCGTCGGCCAGTTCGCCGAGCGAATCCGGTCCGGCGCCGAGATAGTGATACGGGTAGGTCAGATCGACCCGCTCGCCGATCAGGGCGATCGGGAAATGGCCCGCCCGCCAGCGCTTGCGGATCCGCGCGTTGAGGACAGCGGCCTCCTTCCGCGGATTGGCGCCGACGATCAGCAACGCATCGGCCTGTTCGATGCCGGGAATGGTGGCGTTGAACAGATAGGATGCACGGCCCCAGCGCGGGTCGATCATCGAGCCGCGCTGACGCGCGTCGATATTCTTCGAGCCGAGCCGCGCCATCAGGTCCTTCAGCGCGAACATCTCTTCGACGGCGCAGAGGTCGCCGGCGATCGCGCCGATCCGCTCAGGCCGCGCCGCCTTGACCTTGCCGGCGACCAGCGCAAAGGCCTCGGACCAGGTGGCCGGACGCAGCCGGCCATTCTCGCGGATATACGGCGAGTCGAGCCGCTGCGCGCGCAGGCCATCGACGACATGCCGCGTCTTGTCGGAGATCCACTCCTCGTTCACGTCCTCGTTGGTGCGCGGCAGGATGCGCATCACCTCGCGTCCGCGGGTGTCGATGCGGATCGCGGAGCCGACCGCGTCCATCACGTCCACCGACTCGGTCTTGTTCAGTTCCCAGGGCCGTGCGGTGAAGGCATAGGGCTTGGAGGTCAGCGCGCCGACCGGACAGAGATCGACCACGTTGCTCTGCAGCTCCGAGGTCATCGCCTGTTCGAGATAGGTGGTGATCTCCATGTCCTCGCCGCGGCCGATCGCGCCGAGCTCAGGCACGCCCGCAACTTCGGTGGTGAACCGAACGCAGCGGGTGCAGTGAATGCAGCGGTTCATCGAGGTCTTGACCAGCACCCCGATGTACTTGTCCTCGACCGCGCGCTTGTTCTCGATATAGCGCGAGGCGTCGGCGCCATAGGCCATCGCCTGGTCCTGCAGGTCGCATTCGCCGCCCTGATCGCAGATCGGGCAATCCAGCGGATGGTTGACCAGGAGGAATTCCATCACGCCTTCGCGCGCCTTCTTGACGAGCGCGGTGCGGGTGTTGACGACCGGCGGCTCGCCATTCGGGCCGGGACGGCAGTCGCGGACGGCCCAGGCGCAGGACGCCACCGGCTTCGGCGAGCCTTTCAGCTCGACAAGGCACATGCGGCAATTGCCGGCGATCGACAGCCGCTCATGGAAGCAGAAACGCGGAATTTCAGCGCCGGCCTGCTCGCAGGCCTGCAGCAGCGTGTATTCCGGCGGCACGTCGATCTCGATGCCGTCGACCACAATCTTGGTCATCGCGCGAACTCCTGCGGCATCACTTTCCCCAGAACCAGGCGGCGACGAGCCCGCAAAGGCCGACCGCGACAGACAGATACGCAACCATCGGCGCGATTCCCGCGGCGCCCTGCTTCCAGATCGCTCCGCCGATCGCGCAAAAGATCAGGAACAGCGGAGCCATCGCGACCAGCGCCTGCGCCGCTGTCATCGTGCCGCCGTGCACGGCGTAGACGAACCCGCCGATGAAGAGCAACGCACCAGTTGCGATCGTCAGCTTGCCGATCCGCGCCAATTGCGCCGGCGTCCGCTTCGGCGGCTGCTGCGGGGGCACATAATCGCGCGGTCGGGGCGGAATCTCGTAAGCCATCGCCATACCAGATTTCTTCCTGCGTCACGCCTTCGCCAGCCGGCATTCCGGCGCGACGACGCCATTGCGCTTTATTTCCGATGTCACGAATTCGACGGTCTCCTGGCCGAACATCTTCAGGAAGCCCGGATCGCTGGCGATGGTTTCGCACAGGAACGGCAGATGGTTCCGGACCTCGTAGGCACAGGCCGTCCGCCACTCCGGCTCCTTGACGAAGGCCGTCATCACTTCGCTGCAGGCATAGAGCAGATAAGACACGAAGGACTTGTACTGCTCGAAGACAACCGGATCGCCAGACTTCAGCTTCGGCAGATCCGGCACGCCGTATTGCGGATTGCGGAAGTTGAGATCGGTATAGGCCAGATAGACCTGACGCGCCCCGCTGGTGCGGTTGTTGTGCCGCGTTTCCTGGAACTGCATCACGATCGCGCCGAAGCCGATCATCGCGACGACCGCTGCCGCGATCTGCGCCATGTTGCCGAAGCGCTGCCACCACTGGCTTTCGGAGGCCATCGGTCATCACTCCGCCGCCATCCTCACCGGATCGGAATGCGGGTTGGCCGCATATTGATCGATGCGTTCCTCGATCTCGTGCCGGAAATGCGCGATCAGGCCCTGGATCGGCCAGGCCGCGGCATCGCCGAGCGCGCAGATGGTGTGGCCTTCGACCTGCTTGGTCACATCGAGGAGCTGGTCGATCTCGCGCTTGTGGGCGCGGCCTTCGGCCATGCGCGACAGCACGCGCCACATCCACCCGGTGCCCTCGCGGCACGGCGTGCACTGGCCGCAGCTCTCGTGCTTGTAGAAATACGAGATGCGGGCGATCGCGCGGATCAGGTCGGTGGACTTATCCATGACGATCACGGCCGCGGTGCCGAGGCCGGACTTCAGCTTGGACAGCGAGTCGAAGTCCATCGGGCAGTCGATGATCTGCGCGGCCGGCACCATGCGCACCGACGAGCCGCCCGGGATCACCGCCTTCAGATTGTCCCAGCCGCCGCGGATGCCGCCGGCATGCTTCTCGATCAGCTCCCGGAACGGGATGCTCATCGCCTCCTCGACGTTGCACGGCCGGTTCACGTGCCCGGAAATGCAGAACAGCTTGGTGCCGACATTGTTGGGGGCGCCGAACGAGGCGAACCAGGAGGCGCCGCGCCGCATGATGTCGGGCGCGACCGCGATCGACTCGACGTTGTTCACCGTGGTCGGGCAGCCGTAGAGCCCGACGTTGGCCGGGAACGGCGGCTTCAGCCGCGGCATGCCCTTCTTGCCTTCGAGGCTTTCGAGCAGCGCGGTCTCCTCGCCGCAGATATAGGCGCCGGCGCCGTGGTGGACGTAGACGTCGAAATCGTAGCCGTGGATGTTGTTCTTGCCGATCAGCCGCGCTTCGTAGGCCTGGTCGATCGCCGCCTGCAGCCGTTCGCGTTCGCGGATGAATTCGCCGCGCACATAGATATAGGCCGCGACCGCGCCCATCGCGAAACCGGCGATCAGACAGCCCTCGACCAACAGATGCGGATCGTGCCGCATGATCTCCCGGTCCTTGCAGGTGCCGGGCTCGGATTCGTCGGCGTTGACCACGAGATAGCTCGGGCGCCCGTCCTTGGATTCCTTCGGCATGAACGACCATTTCATGCCGGTCGGGAAGCCCGCGCCGCCCCGCCCGCGCAATCCGGACGCCTTCATCTCGTTGATGATGCCGTCGCGGCCGCGCTCGAGGATGGCCTTGGTGCCGTCCCAGGCGCCCCGCGCCATCGCGCCCTTGAGGCCCCAGTCGTGCTGGCCGTAGAGATTCTTGAAGATGCGGTCCTTGTCGGCGAGCATCACTTCTTCCTCTTGTCGGAGGAGTCGGCAACCGGCGGCTTCGGCACGGCGGCTTCACGCACGTTCGCGGCAGCGCCGGGCTTCTTCGCGTCGGTATCGGTCAGAGC
>JAEWHY010000146.1 GCA_023387555.1 Pseudomonadota bacterium | reverse complement strand
GGTCAGCACCGAGGTCCTCGATCTCGACTTCAAGTCCCGCAGCGGCCGCTCCATTCCGGTGCGGCTGTTCCACAAGGTTGCATTCGGCGCCGACGGCACCGCCGGACCCTCGCGCACGCTGGTGCTGAACCGCGCCCGCGGCGAGAACGAGGACGCCCAGCGCGCCGCCGAAGTGCGCTTCATGCGCTTCTTCAACAATACGCCGATGGCGATCGCCACCGTCGATCGTTCGGGACGGATCGTGCGGTCGAACGCGCTGTTCGCTCGCATGTTCAAGGATGCGGCGAACGGGGAGCGCAGCATCCTTTCGACCGTCGCCGAGCGCGAGCGGGCGGCGCTCGGACAGGCGATCAGCAAGGCCAGCGAGGGGCAGGGCGATATCCCGCCGGTGGAAGCGGCGCTGTCGGCCGGCAATGAGCGTTTCGCCACCTTCTTCGTCACCGCGATCGACGAGGATGCGGACCGCGATTCGGAAGCCGCGATCATCTATGCGCTCGACAATACCGAGCGGCGCGCGCTGGAAAACCAGATCAAGCAGCAGCAGAAGATGGATACCGTCGGCCAGCTCGCCGGCGGTATCGCGCATGACTTCAACAACGTGCTGTCGGCCATCATGATGGCGACGGATTTCCTGCTCGGCGCCCACAAGCCGACCGACCCGTCGTTCGCCGACATCATGCAGATCAAGCAGAATGCCAACCGGGCGGCATCATTGGTGCGGCAACTGCTGGCGTTCTCGCGCCGGCAGACCCTGCGGCCGCAGGTGCTCGATCTTGGCGAATCGCTGTCCGACCTCACCATCCTGCTGCGCCGGCTGATCGGCGAGAAGGTCAAGCTCGAGGTCGTGCACGGGCGCGACCTGTGGCCGGTGAAGGCGGACCTGTCCCAGTTCGAGCAGGTCATCGTCAATCTTGCGGTCAATGCGCGCGATGCCATGCCCGATGGCGGCAGCCTGACGGTTCGCACCGCCAATGTGCCGGCGGGCGATTCGCGCATCACCTCCTCGAAGGGAATGCCGGACGGCGATTATGTGCTGGTCGAGGTGGCCGATGCCGGCACCGGCATGTCGCCCGAGGTCATGGCGCAGATTTTCGAGCCGTTCTTCTCGACCAAGGAGGTCGGCAAGGGCACCGGGCTCGGACTGTCGACCGTCTACGGCATCATCAAGCAGACCGGCGGCTTCATCTATGTCGATTCCGAAATCGGTAAGGGGTCGACGTTCCGCATCTTCCTGCCGCGCCATGTCCCCGAAAAGGAAGAACCGGCGCCGGCCGAGAAGCCGGCCATTGCCGGAGCGATTGCCGCCGCTGGCAATCTTGCCCAGGTGGCGCAGGCCGATCTGACCGGCCGCGGCACGGTGCTGCTGGTCGAGGACGAGGAGGGCTTACGCGCCCTCAATGCGCGCGGCCTGGCCTCGCGCGGTTACACCGTGCTGACCGCCGCCAACGGCATCGAGGCGCTGGAAGAGCTTGAGAAGAACGAGGGCAAGGTCGATCTGGTGGTGTCCGACGTCGTGATGCCGGAGATGGACGGGCCGACGCTCCTCAGGGAGATGCGCAAGACCAATCCGAACCTGAAGATGATCTTCGTCTCAGGCTATGCCGAGGATGCGTTCCAGAAGAATCTGCCGCCCGGCGGGCAGTTCGCCTTCCTGCCGAAGCCGTTCACACTGAAGCAACTGGTCGAGCAGGTGAAGCAGACGCTGGCGTCGTAAGTCGCGGCTGCGACCGAATTGGCCAGCAAAATTCGGTGGGTTATGCGCCTTCGGCGCTAACCCACCCTACAAACCTGAAGATCTCACCACCCGTTGTAGGCCGGGCCCCAGCGGCCGGCGCGGCGGCACACGAAGCCGATGTAGTCGCCGTACCAGGGATGCACGCTCGTGATCACGGCGTATTTGCCGTATTGCATGCAATGGGCGCCGGCGAGCTGCAGCGCCTGTTCGTCGGCGCCCGGCCGGTAGGGGATAATGCCGCCGGTGTCGTTGCCCTTGACGCCCCAGCCGCCCCAGAAAAACACCTGAAAGACGATGCCCGCGGCGAGCGCGCGGGTCGCGGGCCTGTTCAAGCGCGGCATCTGCATCGGTATTTCCCCCAGTTGCGGGTACGTGTCGCACCCGCCTTTTCCCTACGTATTGTATTATGTCAGGCGATGGTTCGCGGCTCCAGTGCCCGGGCGACACGGCGCGGGACTTATCTTCAGCGGCCGGGTTTCCTATATGCGCACTGACATTTCTTGGTCTGGGAGGACCTTATGCCGGGTTTGTGGAAATTTCGATATGTCCTGAGCGGCCTTGTGGCGGTCGCCCTGCTCGCTGCGACGGTGATGGACGCCGACGCGCGCCGGGGCGGCAGCTTCGGCAGCCGGGGCAGCAAGACCTATCAGGCGCCGCCGGCTACGCAGACCGCACCGAACGCCGCGTCGCCGATCAACCGGTCGGTCACCCAGCCGCAGGCCCAGCGCCCCGGCGCAGCTGGCGCCGCCCAGACGGGCGGCATGTTCAGCCGCGGCGGCTTCATGGGCGGCATGATGGCCGGCTTGCTGGGCGCGGGCCTGATCGGGCTCCTGATGGGTGGCGGCTTCCTGAGCGGCCTGTCTTCGTTTGCCGGCGTTCTCGGCCTTCTGATCCAGATCGTGCTGGTGGTCGTGGTCGCGCGCCTGCTCTGGGCCTGGTGGCAGCGCCGCCAGCAGCAGCAGGCCGGCTATGCGACGGCCAGCGGCCCGTCGATGCGCGACGCCCAGTCCTATGACAACGCGCCGAAGCCGCTGTACGGCGGCGGTGGCAGCGGCGCGCCGATGGCCGGCGGCATGGGGACGAGCATGGGTGCCCCGGCGTTTGGCGGGACGCAGAATATCGAACTGACGCCGCAGGATTTCGACGCGTTCGAGAAGCGTCTGACGGACGTCCAGGCGGCCTATTCGGCCGAAGACATCGCCAGGCTGCGCGCGCTCGCGACCCCCGAAGTCGTCAGCTACTTCGCCGAAGAGCTGAACGAGAATGCGAGCCGCGGCTACGTCAATACCGTCAGCGACGTGAAGCTGCTGCAGGGCGACCTCGCGGAAGCCTGGAGCGAGGGCGACAAGGAATACGCCACCGTGGCGATGCGCTACGAGTCGGTGGATTTCATGACCCAGCGGGCAACCGGGCAGGTGGTCGACGGCGACAAGACGCCGTTCGAACGCACCGAACTGTGGACTTTCGTGCGCGCGCGGGGCGGTGACTGGCTGCTCTCCGCGGTGCAGGAAGCCTGATCGCAGCGATCCGCTCGAAACGATACAAAGCCCGGCGCCACCGCCGGGCTTTTTTATTGTGGGCCCCACCTTGCGGCAGCTTTGCGGCGGCCGGCCGAATCTCCGCCCAGCCTGCGACATGAAATCGGCGGAAGGGTCGGCTTTTCCTTACCCTGTCAGGGGAGGGACATGCGCTTCTGGTTTGCCTTTGCCGCGCTGCTGATCGCCGGCTCGTTCTCGATGGCTTCGGCCGCACCTCCGCGTCCGGCCGCTTTTCACTCGTCGGATGAAGTCCTGACCTGGATCAACGGCTATCGTCACAAGCCGGACCCGCGGCGGCTGCCCGAAGCGGTGCAGGCGATGAGCCGGTACGGCGGCCTGCGCGATCCGGAGGGCGCCGGCGTCTTCGTCGGTTTCATCGGCGGCGTGATCGGCGCCAATCCGAATATCGCCGGCGACCTGATCGCACGAAGCTTCCCGATCAATCCCGAGGACGACTGGGCGATGGTGCGCGCGATCGCCCATTCCGGACTGCCGGACTGGAAGCATGTGCTCGCCGAGCACGCCTTCCGCATGCCCGCCCGCAAGGTGATGATCGGAAAGTTCATCGACGGCTCGCTGCCGACGCTCGGCACCACGGTGCCGCAGAAGCCGCCATCGGCCGGCGAGAAATTCAAGCGGCTGTTTACCGGCGAGAAGCCGAAGGGGCCGATGGTGGACTGGGCGCTCGATGCATCGCCTGAAGTGCTCGACATGCTGTGGGGCCGTTTCTTCGCATCCGGCGATTACGGCCCGATCCTGCGGATCGTCGGCATGCTGCCCTGGTCCAAGGACCGCGACAGTGTCGACAAGCTCACCATTGGCGTGATGGCGAAATACACCCTGGCCAGCAATTCCGCGCGCGATCCGAAGCTGCTTGCCATGCTCAAGCGCAGCGCGCGGCATCAGTCCGAGGACGATGCGAAGATCATCAAGGAGATCACCGACGCTGCCGATACGATGCAGCTTTCGGCAATCCGCAAGGAAGCCCTTGCCGCGATCGAGGAGCTCAAGCGCAAGGGCCCCGGCAGCAAGCGCGACATGATGACGGCGGGCCGGATCGGCGAGGGCGCGATCGCGCTCGGCTGCATCGGCGCCGCGGCGACCGGCAATGTCGCGCTCGGTCTGCCGTGCGTCGTCGGCGGCGCGGTTACATCGGCCGCGCTCCGGACCTGGGCGG